>JAIEMI010000086.1 GCA_019752235.1 Rhodospirillaceae bacterium | reverse complement strand
GGCCGGGGCCAGGGTCTGCGGCAGCGATGCCGCCCACGCTTGCGCGATTTCCGCCGTCAGGGTTTCGCCCGGACCGGTGATCAATTTCTCCAGCGGCCACAAACCGTCGGCGATGTGCTGTGCTTCGCGTGACGTCCGGCCCATGCTGCGCGCGAGATCGAACCAGGCTTTGGCTTTTTCCGCGGCCATGGCCGATATGCCCTTATCGGCCGCCGAAGCGGCCAGCAGCGCGCGCACGGCGGTGCCGGCGAACCACATCTGATCGCCCGCCGGTTCGATGCCGAGAATCAGCGGCGCGTAGACACGGCCCATGACGAGAAGGTCGGGGCCCTTCTCGCCTTTGTCCGCCCGCACCAGATCCAGCGCCAGGGCAATGACTTCAGCGCGCGCCGTGGGCACGGTCTGCAGTTGCGCCGACTGGTACAGCAGCGCGCGGCCACGGGCGTCATCGGCCTTGATCTGCGTCAACGGCGGCGGCGCCGGGTCTTTCACGTTGATCTTGCGGTAGATGTCGCGCAACGCTTCGATATCGAGCGTGCCCGCGGCGACCGCGCGCTCGGCCAGCAGAATGCGCGCCTCTTCCATCGCCCGGCGGCGTTCGATCTGCACTTTCGGCGGCGTTTTATCGGCCTTGAGCTCCGGCGCGGGCAGCATCGCAAGCCACGCCAGCGTCGCGGGATCGGTGATCTTGGCCTGGACGTCGGCGATGTTGGCCGGCATGGCCGCGTTGGCCTTGCTCAGCATCGCGTAGTGCAGCGGCTCAAGGCGCGTGAGCCCGGCCGGCAGCGGCGGCTGTCCGCCGCCCAGCACATCGGCGGCCCAGAAAAACGCCGCGTCTTCGACCTTCTGTTCGCGCAGCAGGCCCAGCCCCATGGAGGCGGCGCTGTTCTCATTGATATTGATCTGACAGAAGACCTGGATTTTCTGCCAGTACGCGTCGGGCGTCGCGTTCAACGCGGCCTGTGTCTGTGTACACGCCGCGTTCACTTGATGGGTCACCAGCGCGGCCTCGGCCTTGAGACGGCGCAGGCTTTCAGTCATCTGATCGGCGGGCACCAGTTCCAGCAGCGCTTGCACATCGGGCCAGTCGCCGGTGGCGGCCAGCGTCGATGCGCGCGCTTCCAGCAGCCACTGCGACGCCGTCAGCGTATCGCCCTGCGTGGACGACGCGGGCGGCGTGCCCGGCGAGAGCATGAGGTTTTGCGCGAGGCGGCGCTGCGCCGGCGACACGATCCGGCGCGGCAGCTGCGGCAGAACCTGACGCAGGAGATCGAGATCGGTGCCGCGCCAAAGCTGCGCCGAAAAACCGCCGGCGCCGCTGTCCACCAAACCGATGCGGTCGACACCCGGCGCGGCGAGATCGCCGACGTCGATGGCCGGCTCCTGCGGCGCGGGCGGCGCCTCGTCCGCCGATGGGGAAACGGGCGCGGGAAGAATCGAAACCGGTCCCGCCGGATTATTGACGTCCTGCGCCTGCAAAGGCGCGCTTACGAGCACGGCGAGCGCCACGCCCGCCCGCAGGGCGAAACGGTTATTTAAACCGGTCATTGGGGATGACTTTTTCGGTCACCGCCGACGGGGGCGGCATGTCCCAGGTGGCGAGGAAAATCGTGCCGCCCACAAGGACGGCCAAGACCAGCAGAATCAGGAATTTAACCATGCTTTTATGTGGGTTCGGGTGCTTCTATATAGGCGCCCCAAAGCGGGCGCGCGTTCCGCCAAGGACACTACGCAAGGGCTGTGATAATGTCCATTCGGCCAATGGGTTGCCGCACGAAAAAGGCCCCCGATATGCTGCGGGCCCGGCGGCGAGCGAGATGACGGACATGAACGAAACCGTGGAGATACATAAGGACGGATCGCCCGACGGCGAGAACGTGGTCCAGAACCTCGGCCAGACCGTTGTTCTGGTGGGCCTCATGGGCGCGGGCAAAAGCTGCATCGGCCGGCGCCTGGCGCAGCGCTTGAATGTGCCCTTTGTCGACGCCGATGCCGAAATCGAACAGGCGGCGGGCTGCTCCATTGCCGAAATCTTCGAGAAATATGGCGAACCCGCCTTCCGCGACGGCGAGCGCCGCGTCATGAGCCGTCTCCTCCAGGGTCCGCCCACGATCCTCGCGGCCGGCGGCGGCGCCTTCATGGACCCCGAAACCCGGCTGCTCATCCGTGAACACGCCGTATCGGTCTGGTTGCGCGCCGACCTCGACACCCTGGCCGCACGCACCAAAGGCCGCGGCCACCGTCCGCTGCTGAACAGCGGCGACGCGCGCGAGACCTTGGCCAAGCTCATGGAGGTCCGTTACCCGGTCTACGCCGAAGCCGACATCACCGTCGATACCGGCACCGACAACCCCAACGTCACCTGCACGCGCGTCATCGAAGCCCTCGGCGAACTGTCCGATGCCGGCGCCGCCGTCGCGGTGCCCTGAAGACACAATGAACGCCGAAGCCACCGCCCGCCTTAATCCCGCCGCGCCCGCCGCCGTCACGGTCGCCCTGGGCGCACGCGCCTACGACATTCATGTGGGCCGTGGCCTTTTGGCCCGCGCCGGTGAACTGTTCGCGCCCGTGCTGAAACAAAAGCGCGTGTTTATCGTCACCGACAGCACCGTTGCGCCGCTCTATCTCGCGCCGCTGACGGCGAGTTTGAAAAGCGCGGGCATCCGCGGCGATCACGTCGTTGTGCCCGCCGGCGAAGCCAGTAAGAATTTCGCGCATCTTGAAGCGGTGTTGGACGCCATGCTCAAAGCCAAGTGCGAGCGCAACACCATGATCGTGGCCTTGGGCGGCGGTGTGGTCGGTGACCTCGCCGGGTTCGCGGCCTCGGTGCTGCTGCGCGGCGTCGACTTCATTCAAGTGCCGACGACCTTGCTGTCGCAGGTCGACAGCTCCGTCGGCGGCAAGACCGGCATCAACACCAAGGCCGGCAAAAATCTCGTCGGCGCGTTTCATCAGCCGAAACTGGTGCTGGCCGATACCGACGTGCTGTCCACCCTGCCGCGCCGCGAACTGCTGGCGGGTTACGCCGAAGTGGCCAAATACGGCCTGCTGGGCGATGCGCCGTTCTGGAACTGGCTGGAGAAACACGGCGCCGCGGCGCTGGCTCTTGGAGAAAAGTCGGGCGGCGATAATGCGCACGGCTATCTGCGCCAGTGCATCGTCACCAGCTGCGAGGCCAAGGCCCGCATCGTCGCCGCCGACGAAAAGGAAAGCGGCGAACGCGCGCTCCTCAACCTCGGCCACACTTTCGGCCACGCGCTGGAAGCCGAGATGGGCTACGGCGGCGAGCTGCTGCATGGCGAGGCCGTGGCCATCGGCATGGTCATGGCTTTCGATATGTCCGCGCGCCTGGGCCTCGCGCCCGCGGCGGACGCCCGCCGCATCCGCGAGCATTTTGCGGATGTGGGTTTGCCCGCCGCCCCGCCCAAGACAGGCCCGCGCGGCGCCGTCACCGCCGCCATGCTTATGGAACACATGACGCACGACAAAAAAATGAAAGACGGCGCCCTGACCTTCGTGCTCGCGCGCGGCATCGGCCAAGCGTTCCTGACCAAGGACGTTCCGGCGGCGCAGCTCGAAGACACGCTGAAAGCAGCGTTGGCCGCCTAAAATGCTCGTCACAGCCATCGTCATCGTCATCCTGATCGCCATCACCGCCTTTTTCTCGGCGGCGGAAACCTCCATGACGGCCGCGTCGCGCTCGCAGCTGTATCAGCTGGAGCAGGAAGGCGACGCCCGCGCCAAGACCGTCAACCGCCTGCTGGCGCGCCGCGAGCGGCTCATTTCAACGGTGCTGCTCGGCAACAACCTCATCAACATCCTGGCGTCGGCCTTGGCCACCAGCGTGATGATCGAAACCTTCGGCGACCGCGGCATTGCCTACGCCACCGGCATCATGACCGTGCTGATCCTGATCTACGGCGAAATCCTGCCCAAGACGTTCGCGCTGATGCACACCACATCGACGGCGTTGAGGCTGGCCGGCATCATGTCGGCGCTCGTTGCGATTTTGCATCCCTTCAACATCGCCGTGCAGGTGGTTGTCAGCTGGACATTGCGCATGTTCCGCGTGTCCGCCGCCAATCGCCACAGCTACGAACAGCTCATGTCGGAAATCCGCGGCACCATCGAGATGCACATCGCCGACAAGGAGATCGTGCACGAGGAAAAGCATGAGCACGTCATGCTGCGCAGCGTGCTGGATCTGGCGGACGTCACCGTCGGCGAGATCATGATTCACCGCAAGAAGGTCGCCACCATCGACGCCGACTTGCCGATCGCGGATATCGTCGAACAGGTGGCCGCCAGCCCCTACAGCCGCGTGCCGCTGTGGCGCGACCAGCCGGATAACATTGTCGGCGTGATCCATGCCAAAGCGCTGCTGCGCGCCA
The DNA here is from genome assembly GCA_019752235.1 of Rhodospirillaceae bacterium. GTDB lineage: Bacteria > Pseudomonadota > Alphaproteobacteria > Rhodospirillales > Rhodospirillaceae > SHVO01. Next base: position 24,770 of record JAIEMI010000086.1, on the reverse strand, counting down.
TTGATTCCGTCGGCCGCGAAAAGGTCGATGTGCTGGCGCTGGCCGCGAAGCCCTGGTTCATTCCCGACAGCACCAGCCTCTTGGACCAGTTGAACGCCTTCCGCGCGCGGCGCGAGCATTTCGCCATGGTGGTCGACGAGTACGGCACGCTGCTGGGCGTGGTGACGCTGGAGGACATTCTGGAAGAGATCGTCGGCGACATCCGCGATGAACACGACATCCCCGTGGCGGGCGTGCGGCCGCAGACCGACGGTTCCTATCTCATCGACGGCAGCGTGACCTTGCGCGACCTCAACCGCGAATTCGCCTGGAGCCTGCCCGACGATAAAGCCTCGACCCTGGCGGGCTTTGTGCTGCACGAGGCCCGCGCCATTCCCGAGGCCGGCCAGCAGTTCCTGTTTAACGGGTTCCGCTTCCAGATTGTGCGCCGCACACGCAACCAATTGACGCTCCTCCGCGTGGAACCGCCACGGACTGGGGCTGAAAACGCCGTCATCGCCGCGTAAGCCGCCTTGACCGGCTCGCTGTAACAGGCTCACACTCACAACCAAGAGGGGTCCGCTAAAGGGTTCCTGCTCAAGACTGGATGATACAGGCTGTTTCCAGCCTTCCGCCGGGACTTGCTCGATGTATGACGACCCCTGAAGGGAGTAGCCATGATCCGCAAGATAGTACCCGATGTGATCAGCGGTCAGGCCTTGCAGAAGGTCAGCCCACAGGAGAATGTGCGCGCCGCCGCGAAAATGATGCGCGACCGGAAAATCGCCGCCGTCGTGGTGATGGAAGCCGACAAGCTTGTCGGCATCATCACCGAACGCGACATGACCTGCCGCGTCATCGCCGCCGGACTCGATCCCGACACCGCCGTCGCCCGCGACATCATGACGGCGAACCCCGACACGCTCTCGCCCGACGATACCGCATCCGACGCGCTCAACATGATGCGCGAGCGCAATTACCGCCACCTCCCCGTGGTCAAGGATGATCGTGTTGTCGGCATGGTGTCGGTGCGCGATCTCTACGCGGTCTACAAAACCGAACTTGAGGAAGACCTGAAGGACCGCAACGCTTTCATCTACGGCGAAAGCTACGGCATGAATTAAGCGCCGCACCCTCACGTATGCGGACCCGCATAGGGGGGGATGCAAAAAGGCTGCTATCACGGCATGCTTGTGTAAGCTAATACCTCGCTTACGCATGTCCTCTTACGCATGCATGCCGTTTGTAACTGATCCGGATAGCACCGATGCCTTTGCCGCCGTCGACCTCCGAACGCAGGCTGCTCCACACCCGCACGATCACCTGCCAGGGCTATGAACGCGCCGACGGCAAGTGGGATATCGACGGCTGGATCACCGATATCAAAACCTACGACGTCGCCAACATCGACCGGAACGGCGTGCCCGCCGGCGAACCCATGCACGGCATGGGCCTGCGCATCACCATCGACCTCGAACTCAACATTCACGACTGCGTGGCGGTGCAGGACTTCGCCCCCTATCGCATGTGCCCCACGATCACGCCGTCCTTCTCGAAACTCATCGGCCTCAATCTCGGCAAGGGCTTCACCAAAGCGGTGCGCGAACTGGTCGGCGGCACCAAGGGCTGCGTGCATCTGGTGGATCTGCTGGGCCCCATGGCCACCACCGCCTATCAAACCCTCGATGAAATCCGTTACGCCGACTTCCAGCGGCGGGAACGCGCCGGTGAACCGGTCAAGCCGTTCTTCGTCGAAGCCTGCCACTCCTGGGCCACGGACACCCAAGTGGTGAAACGCGAATTCCCCACCTTATATACTGGGAACTAATTTTTTTCGGTTGAACGGACATCGACGATGCCACTTCCGCCACCGGCCACGGGCCGCAAGAAGCTTCATACCCGCCAGATCATCTGCGAAGGCTTCCTGCGCGATGATGGGCTGTGGGACATCGACGGCTGGATCACCGATGTCAAAGAAGAGATGTACAGCAACTTCGACCGCGGCGAGATTCCGCCGGGCACACCGCTGCACGGCATGGGCCTGCGCATCACCATCGACGACAACTACCTGATCGTTGACGCCGTCGCCGTGCAGGACTTCACGCCTTACACCATCTGCCCTCAGGTTACACCGGCCTTCAAGAAACTCATCGGCATGAGTCTCACAAAAGGCTTCAGGGGCCGCGTGCGCGACGCGCTCGGCGGCACGCAGGGTTGCGTGCATCTCGTGGACTTACTGGTTCCCATGGCCACCACCGCCATGCAGACCGCCGCCTTCAAGAAGAATGTCGCCTTGCGCGCGGCGGGTTCCCAAGGCGCCACGGTGAAGCCGCCATTCTTCGACACCTGCCACACCTGGGCCAGCGGCAGCGCCGTGGTGAAGCGCGAGTTTCCGGCGTTGTATACCGGCAAGGATTAGGTATCGGAAACCTTCAACGAGAGCGCATGCACGCGTTCCTGCAATTCGTCCGCCAGCACCGCATGGATCATGCGCTGGCGCTCGACCCGCGATTTTCCCGCGAAAGCCGCCGCGACAATCTCGACATTGAAATGCGTCTCGCCGCCGTCGACGTCGGCGCCCGCATGGCCGTGATGGCGGGCGGAATCGTCCACGACCGCCAGCCGCGCGGGTTGAAACGCCTGTGTCAGTTTTGTGCGAATCCGGTCGCTGTAAACACCCATGGCGCACCCTCCTAAAGTCAGCCCTCAACATGCATAGTTGGCGCAAAGAAACAAGATTGCGGAGGCTTCCGGACGTCCTACATATTTGGGTCATGTCCATGAACCGCCGCCCCACCGCGGATTATGCAAGCCGCAGCCACACCGCGCCCCAAACGGCGCAAACGTGCTGCGCCTGGGCCGGCTGCGCCGGCGCCGGGGAATACCGCGCGCCCAAGGACCGCACGCTCACCAACTACGTCATGCTCTGCCTTGAGCATGTGCGCACGTACAATGCGCAGTGGAACTTCCACGCCGGATTATCGACGGCGGAAATGGAACTGGAAATCCGCAGCGCCGCCACCTGGGACCGCCCGACCTGGAAACTGGGCATGCAAAGCGCCAATATCCGGACGGGGCGCGTGCATGTGCACGATCCCTTCGGCTTCACGGAAGGCACGGCTTTCGATCCGCGCGGCAAGGAGCGCCGTCAGGAGAGGGCCGAAGCCGCACATCCCCATACGGCCACCGCCGCCGCGTACAATAAAGCTTTGAAAGTCTTCGACTTGGCCGGTCCGCTCACCCTGGAATCCCTGCGCCGCCGCTACAAAGCGCTGGTGAAAAAGCATCACCCCGACGCCAACGGCGGGTCCATCGCGGCCGAGACGCGCATGAAGATCGTCAACGAGGCCTATCAGACCCTGCGCGCGCACCTTACGCCTTAATACCCGCCGTTTGCCCGCGCTGATCCCATTGGAAAATATGGTCTTTCCTGGCCAATGGACCGGCGTATTGTGGCATGCAATAAGAACCGCCTTTCAAAGGTGCCTATTCAAAGTTCCGGCGTTATCGCCGTGTGTGGAGTCGAGTGATGAGCAAGCGGAGTGAAGCCGTGAAAAGCGACACCGGTATCACGGTTCCCGACCGTCAGGTTTCCGTGAAGGAACTGTTTGGAATCGCCAGCGATCTGAAGGTGCCCGCCTTCTCGCAGAAGAGCGAACACGTCCCCGACATCGACGAAGCCTATCGCTTCGACCGCGATACCACGCTGGCCATTCTCGCGGGCTTCGCCCACAACCGCCGCGTCATGGTGCAGGGCTATCACGGCACCGGCAAATCGACCCACATCGAGCAGGTGGCCGCGCGCCTCAACTGGCCGTGCATCCGCGTCAACCTCGACAGCCATATCAGCCGCATCGACCTTATCGGCAAGGATGCGATCGTCCTCAAGGACGGCAAGCAGGTGACCGAATATCGTGAAGGCCTGCTGCCCTGGGCCTTGCAGCATCCCGTGGCGCTGGTGTTCGACGAATACGACGCCGGCCGTCCCGATGTGATGTTCGTGATCCAGCGCGTGCTGGAAGTCGAAGGCAAGCTGACGCTGCTGGACCAGAACAAGGTCATCCGTCCGCACCCCGCGTTCCGCCTGTTCTCCACGGCCAACACCGTGGGCCTCGGCGACACGACCGGCCTCTATCACGGCACGCAGCAGATCAACCAGGGCCAGATGGACCGCTGGAACATCGTCGCCATGCTCAACTACCTGGAGCACGACGCCGAAACCAACATCGTTCTGGCCAAGGTGAAGGGCTACGACACCGCCGCCGGCAAGAAGATCATCTCAAACATGGTCAACGTCGCCGATTTGACGCGCATCGGCTTCATGGCCGGCGACATCTCCACCGTCATGTCGCCGCGCACCGTGATCAGCTGGGCCGAGAACAACCAGATCTTCAACGACATCGGTTATTCCTTCCGCGTGACCTTCCTCAACAAGTGCGACGAAACCGAGCGGCCGGTGATCGCCGAATACTTCCAGCGCAGCTTCGGCGAGGAAGTATCCGGCGCGGTCATCGAGGCCGTCGCCTAACAGTTTAGACGGGCATGAAACCGCCGGCCCAACATCCGGAGAGGGGCGCGTCGCGCACCGAGACCTTCAAGAACGCCACCACCGCGGCGGTGAAGGCGCTTGCCGGCAAGCCCGAACTGACCGTGGTCTTCACCCCGGTCACGGCCAACCAGAAGCCGGGCAGCGCCGCGTCCAACGACGTGCGCCTCCCCCTCCCGCCGCAGAAACTCACCAAGGACCATGTGATGCGCTTGCGCGGCGCCGGTGACGCCGCCGCCATGCGCCTCAAGCACCACGACGCCGGCGTGCACGCGAAGCGCATGCCCTTCAGCAAGGAAGCCGCGGACGCGTACAACGCCATGGAGCAAGCGCGGGTCGAGGCCGTGGGCGCGCGGCAGTTCGCGGGTGTCGGCAAGAATCTCGGCGACGCCATGGAACAGCGTCTGTCCGCCGAGAGCTATCATATGGCGCGCGCGTTCCAGCAGGTCGAACGCGGCGAGGCGCTGAAAGTGCTGATTCACAGCCGCTGCAACAGCGTGGCGCTGGGCAATACCGGCAAGCACGTCCTCGACATCCTCAAGACCGAGTTCGGCACCAAGCTCGACAAGGGCCTTGACGAACTGGCCGCCAACATCGGCGACCAGAAAAAGAGCGCCGACATTCTGCGCCGTCTGATCGAGACCATGGAGCTTGAGAAAGACAACGCCCAGGAGATGGATCGGGAGGAGGACACCGGCGACGACAGCCCGGACTCCACCGAAAGCGACAGCGAAGGCGACGACGACGGCCAGGAGGACACGTCCGAGCAGAACCAGGATACAGGCGACGCGCCGTCCGGTCCGCAGGACGCCCAGGCCGACGGCACCGAAGACCAGGAAGGCGAAGGTGACGGCCAGCCGGTCATGGCGTCGGAGACCGACGACGAGGCCGAAGCCAAACAGGCGCGTCCGCGCCCCGGCCACAATCAGCAGGGCGCTGTGGACCGCTATAAAGTGTTCACCACGCGCTACGACCAGGTCGAGGACGCCGCCAACCTCTGCGACCCCGAGGAATTGGCGCGGCTGCGTCTCCAGCTCGACCGTCAGCTCGCGCACCTGCAGGGCGTGGTCTCGCGCCTGGCCAACCGCCTGCAGCGCAAACTGATGGCCCAGCAGCAGCGCAGTTGGGAATTCGACCTGGAAGAGGGCTTGCTCGATGCCGGCCGCCTGTCGCGCGTCGTCACCAACCCCACCCACGCGCTGTCCTTCAAGCGCGAGAAAGAGACTCAGTTCCGAGATACTGTCGTCTCACTGCTGATCGACAATTCCGGCTCCATGCGCGGGCGACCCATCACCATCGCCGCCATGACCGCCGACCTGTTGGCGCGCACGCTGGAACGCTGCGGCGTGAAGGTGGAAATCCTCGGCTTCACCACCAGCCAGTGGAAAGGCGGCCAGTCGCGCCGTCTGTGGGGCGACAGCGGCAAGCCCGCCAACCCGGGCCGCCTCAACGACCTGCGCCACATCATCTATAAAGCCGCGGACATGCCGTGGCGGCGCGCCCGCCGCAACTTGGGCCTGATGCTGCGCGAAGGCATCCTCAAGGAAAACATCGACGGCGAAGCCTTGGCGTGGGCGCACAACCGTCTGGCCGCGCGCGGCGAGGAACGGCGCATCCTGATGGTGATCTCCGACGGCGCGCCCGTGGACGACTCAACCTTATCGGTCAACCCCGGAAATTACCTCGAACAGCACCTGCGCGACGTCATCGCCTTCATCGAGAACAATTCGGAAGTGCAGTTGCTGGCCATCGGCATCGGCCACGACGTCACGCGCTACTATCGCCGCGCCGTGACGCTGATGGATGCCGACGAACTGGGCGGCGCGGTCATGAGCCAGCTCACCGACCTCTTCGATGAAGACCCCCGCAACAGCCGCGGCACCATCAACGCGCCGCTGGTGATGTAGCTAAGCCGCCTTCGGCTTCGCGCCCTTTTTCACGGCGCGCCCCGTCAGCCGCGCGTGGTCGGCCACGAGCGCCGCCGCCAGGAAATCATAGACCGCGCGGATTCGCGCACTGCGGCGCATGTCGGCGTGGGTCACCAGCCACACTTCCATGCGGTGTTCGAACTGATCGGGCATGAGGCGCTGCAGGTTGGGATCGCTGTCGGCGATGAAGCAATCATGCACGCCGAGGCCGATGCCCTGCTGTGTCGCGTGCAGCTGGCCGATGAAGCTCGACGAGCGGTGCACGATTTTTTCCGGCATGAAACAGCGTTCCAGCCGCTGCACGTCCTTGTTGCGCGTGCCCATGCCTTCATCGAAACCCACCAGGAAATGATGCCGCAAGTGCGCCACCGTCGTGGGCGTGCCCTCGCGCGCGAGATAGTCGCGCGATCCATAAAGGCCCATCACCACTTCGCCCACGTGGCGCGCGATCAGGTCCGGCTGGTCGGGGCGGAACAGGCGCATGGCGATGTCGGCCTCGCGGCGCATCAGGTTGGCGGCGCGGTTGTCCACCAGCACTTCGACGCAGACGCCGGGATATTTTCCGTGGAACGCCGCCAGTTGCTTCGGCAGCCACATGGTGCCCAGCATTTCCGTCACCGACAGCCGCACGGTGCCCGTGAGCGTCTGCTGGGCGGCGTCGGCTTGGCGTTCGATGGCGAGCGCCTCTTCTTCCACGCGGCGCGCGCCGGCCAGCACGCTCTCGCCGGCATCGGTCAGCAGCAGGCCGCGCGGCGTGCGCTGAAACAACTGCGCCTTCAATTGCAATTCCAGCTGCGCGATGCGCCGGCTCAAGGTCGGCTGGCTCACCCGCAAACGCCGCGCGGCCTGAGACAAGCTCCCGGTTTCGGCCACCGCAATGAAATCCCGGAGGATGCTCCAGTCCATTTTGCTGTGATTCGAGATATTCATAATTTTACACCCTCTCATGTAAAATCGGACAGTTCCATTCAGTTTTATATATCCTAATCTTCCGCCCGTTGGAAGCGAGTGCCTTCCCATAAACACTCTAAAGGCGGCAACATTATGGAAAACAAGATGTTTTTGACGGTGCTGGGCCTTCAGGCCGCGCTGTCCATTCTGACCATTCTGGCTCTGCTGACCCAACCGGCCCACGCAGAGTCGGCTCATAACCCCCTGCACGACATCACATGGGTATGGTCCAGCACCTCGGCCGAGGTCAACAACGCGACCTCCGCGCTCGCCTCCGGCCATCCGGCGCGCGCGGTGCGCTTTGCGTCCGCCGTGACAGCCGAAAATCCCACGGACCGGCTGCTGGCCTCTCAGAATTTGTGCCTCGCGCATCTTGCGCGGCGCGACGTCACAACCGCCGAAACCCATTGCCGCGCGGCGCTCCTCATGCCGAGTACGGCTCTGGTCATTCATCGCCGTGGCGCCCTTGTCACCACGGACGGTCTGCCTCGATCCAAGGACCGCGCCTTGGACCTGGCGGACATTGTGCGCGCGAATATCTCCGCGGCCTACGGCGTTACCCTCGTCGAGAACTTCGCCGATCCGGAATTGCGCGCTGATCTGTGGTAGTGAGGGTCCATGACACGTGTTTCGATCACGCGTTTACGTCTGCGTTCGCCGTGGCTTGAACCGCCGTTTCTCTGGCACGCCGTGCGCAGCAACGTCCAAGCCAAAGGCGCCGAGGGTTGCCTGGGCGTGAATATACGCCGCGCAAACGGGGCTTATTGGACTCTGACCCTGTGGCGCGACACCGCCGCCCTGCGCGCGTTCATGCTGTCGGGCGCGCACAAAGGCGCCATGCCCAAACTGCAAGAGTGGTGCAGCGAAGCCTCCCTCGCCCATTGGGAGCAAGACGGCGCGGCGATGCCCACATGGGAGGAAGCCGAACGGCGTCTCGCGGCGGAGGGCCGCGTCTCCCACGTCAAGCATCCCTCGCCCGCGCAGGCCGCCGGAAATACGTCAGGAAATTGAGACCACCTTGCCATGTCTGTATATTATGGTAATATACAGACATGCTGAGCTTTGATCGCATTACCCAGTTCCAATGGGATGAAGGCAATGCCCGCAAAAGCAGCGACAAACACGGCGTAAGCCAAGCGGAAGCTGAGCAGGTTTTTTTCAATGACCCGCTTTTGCTGCTGGAAGACGATAAACATAGTGTCGCCGAGGCACGTTATCACGCTTTAGGAAAAACCGACGCCGCGCGAAGGTTGCATATAACCTTCACGTTACGCCACAACCGTACGCAAATTCGTGTCATCTCCGCGCGCGACATGCATCGCAAGGAACGGGTGCACTATGACCAAGAAACGTAAATCCAGTCCTTCGTTTACGAAGGAATCCGAGGAACGGGCGTTTTGGGAATCCGAGGATTCCACGCCCTATTTGGATTGGAGCAAAGCGAAACGTGCGCGCATGCCGAATCTAAAACCAACGACCACGGCCATTTCGCTCAGACTGCCGGTAGGCTTGCTCGACCAAATCAAGATCGCCGCCAACAAGCGTGATGTTCCATATCAATCGCTTATAAAAGCGTGGCTATCGGAAAAACTCACGCGAAGCTGAGCATAAAAAAAGCCCGCCAAACCGGCGGGCTTTTTCTTTGATCTGTGTGCAGGCGCGCTTACGCGGCCTTTTTAGCTTGGGCGCGCTTGAGGCGGCGCTTCAGCACCTGCGCTTCGGGCTGCAACTTCGCCGTCGGCGTGTTCAGCAGGAACGAGTCGAGGCCGCCGCGCTTCTCGATGGTGCGCAGACCGTTGCTGGTGACGCGCAGACGCACGCGCTGGCGCAACACGTCGGACAACAGCGTCACCTGATGCAGGCTCGGCAGGAAGCGGCGACGCGTCTTGTTGTTCGCGTGGCTGACGTTATTACCGGACTGAACACCGCGACCGGTGGCTGCACAACGGCGCGCCATGGCAAAATCCTTTCTGATCCAAAAACTTATCCGGGCGGCGCACGCGCCTGACCCAAGAAGGTCGGGGTTGTACCCGCTGCCCTGGGCAGGGTCAAGGGCAAAACCCGGGCAAAACCGCCCGAAAATAGCGCCGAATTTACATATTTATCAACGCTTTGCGCCCTGAGACCCCGGGCGGCCGGGCGGGCGGCGGGCGGGGTTTTGCGGGCTTTCGGCCTTCGCCGGCCCGCCGGCGCCCGATTCCATCAGGCCTTTGACCCCGGCCAGAACCTTAAAGCGCTTCAGATCGTGGGCCATGTGGCCCTTCATGCTCAGCACCGCCTGGCGCAACGACAACAGGCGCGTCATGCCCGCGAGGTCGCTGGGGCGCGGCGGTTTGGCTTGAAGCTCCTGCAGGGTTTTCTCCAGCACGCCTTGGGCGTGGGCGCGCGCGCGGCGGTGGACCGCCATGGCCGCGGCGATGACCTCGGCGCGACTGCCCGGCGCGCGGGTGGTTTTCGCCGGCAGCTTTTTCTTTTGAGGCGCGGGCTTGCCGCCGAAGAGATCCTTGAACCAGCTCATTTTCAACGAACCACGGCGTCAATTCTTCGGCGACGCCGCTTCAAGCCGCTCGAACAAATCCGTCAAGCGCTGCACCACCGCGGGGTCCGACATGGGCGCGGTATCGCCCCCTGCCTTTGAAGATGGTGCCTTTAAAGTTTCCGGCTGAGGCGTTTCAACTTGAGGCGGCGCGGGCTGCGGTGCCGCAGGCTGCGGCGGCGGCGCTTTAACAGCAGGAGTCTGCAACTTCGCCGCCTGCTCGTCGGCGTTCTTGAACAGCCGGTAAGCGCGCCCCAACGCGCCGTCGTCAAAAATCTCCAGCGCCATCTTGTCGTCGGTGCTGGCGGCGGACAGACGTTCATAACGCCGTACAAACGATGCCAGGGCGGTGCCCGCCACGGGATCACGCACCACCGCCTCGGCCATGCGCGCGGCGATGTCGGGGTGCGAAACGGCGAAACTCAAAAATGCCTGCACGAACACGTTCACGTCGCCGGCGCCGTAGAGCATCCAGGCGGCGTGAGCGCCCTCGCGGTTCATCACACCCAGCCGTTCCGCCAGCACGCTGACGCTGGCGGCCATGTCCTGCAGCGCGAGCCTGCGCGTCTCCAGGATCTGCGCCCGCGCCGTCTGCGCCTGAAGCTGCAGCAGCGTGCGTGTCTGGCTTTCGGCTTGCTGCAGGCTCTGGCGGTGCTGCATCGCCATCTCGGCCATGCGGCGCGTGAAATGCTGCAAGGCGCGGCGCTGCTCCAGCACCGCCATGATCAGCCACAGCGCCGCCACGGGCCCGGCCACGGCCGCGATCAGCACCGCGAGATCCGCGGGCGCCAACACCTGCAGCGCGGCGAGGCCGCCGATGCTGCGGATAAAGACCACGGCGACCACGACCCAGACTGTCGTGGCGGCGATGGCGATAATAAAAGGAAGGCGTTCGCGCAGTTGGGCAAGAAAGTCGTTCACAACAGCTTCCCCTTTGCCGACACTGGTCGCTCTGAATTCTAGGTGGCGGATTCTAAGTGACGCGAGTCAAGGCGTCTATGGCGGAGAGGACATGAGTTTCTTAGGCAAGGTTGAGCACTGCAACCACCGCGACATGGCGCGTTTCAAGCCTTTCACGGTCGCGGGAACGCAATACGGCTGGTTAACGCAAGATCGCGTCGCCGCGTTATTGAAGATTAAGGACGTATTTCAGCCCGCCCACGGCGGCGTCATGCTGCATAAACGTCTTACCACACCCGCCGCCCGCTCCCGCGCCGTGGCGGAATGTGTTCCGGCGCTGACGGCCACCGGCCTGTTCAAAAAGCCGCGCGGCGAACTCTACGCCGTGCGCAATCAGTGGAGCGACAAGCCCGCGTTCAACATCGACCGCGGTCTGGTGCCCGGTTTTGGCGTGCGCGCTTACGGCGTCCATGTGAACGGCGTTGTTCATAAAAAAAGCGGGCTTCATCTGTGGATCGGCACCCGCGCCCGCGACATGAAAGTGGAACCGGGCAAGCTCGACAACATGGTGGCGGGCGGACAGCCCGCCGGCCTCGGTCTCATGGAAAACCTCGTCAAGGAATGCGGCGAGGAAGCCCACATCAAACCCGCGCAGGCCCGCAAGGCGCGGGCCGCCGGGACGATCACCTACGCCTTCCAATGCCCGGAGGGTCTGAGGGCCGATACGCTGTTCTGCTATGACCTCGAGATGCCGGCGACGCCCAAGCTCCGCGCCAGCGAAGAGATCATCCACTTCGAGCTGATGCCCCTCACCCAGGCCCTGCGGATCGCCCGCACCACCACCCGCTTCAAGTTCAACGTCAGCCTGGTGATCATCGACTTCGCCATCCGTCAGGGCGTGATGACCCCGGAGAACGAGCCGGATTTCGAGCGGATTGTGGCAGGTCTGCACGAGCGTCCCCAACCCCTTGTTTAGGCATGGCTTTTTTGAGAATATATGTGGTAGGCGGTATGCCGGACCGGTTGACTTTTCACCCCGCTGGCGGCATTGATGCCGCCGTTTTGCTGCCCAAGGCCCCTTCGGGCCCGGACTGCGGTAGACTGTCCGGACCATAAGGCCAAAGCGGCTCGACAACGGCTTCGCTCAGGTGGTTATGCACTTTCTCGACTTCGAAAAGCCGATCGCCGAACTTGAAGGCAAGATTGCCGAACTGCGGCATCTGTCCGACAGCGACGGCATCAATATTGCCGAAGAAGTCAGCCGCCTGCAGACCCGCGTGGATCGGGACTTACGCTCCGCTTACGCCAAGCTGACGCCGTGGCAGAAGACCCAGGTCGCCCGCCATCCCGACCGGCCCCACGCCGTCGACTACATCAAAGCCCTGATCGAAGATTTTATGCCGCTGGCCGGCGACCGCCTGTTCGGCGAAGACGCCGCCATCATCGGCGGCCTCGGCCGCTTCAAGGGCCGCTCGGTCATGGTGATCGGCATCGAGAAAGGCCGCGACACCGAAACCCGCATCAAACACAGCTTCGGCATGGCGCGCCCGGAAGGCTACCGCAAGGCCAAGCGCCTGATGGAACTGGCCGACCGCTTCGGCGTGCCGGTCATCACCCTGGTGGATACCGCCGGCGCCTATCCCGGCGTGGACGCCGAGGAACGCGGCCAGGCGGAAGCCATCGCGCGCTGCATCGAGACATGCCTGAACGTCCGCGTGCCGTTGATCTCGGTGATCATCGGCGAAGGCGGATCGGGCGGCGCCATCGCCCTCGCCACCGGCAACGTCGTGCTGATGCTGGAGCACTCAATTTATTCGGTGATCTCGCCGGAAGGCTGCGCCTCGATCCTGTGGCGCGACGGCGAACAGGCCAAGGCCGCCGCCGAAGCCCTCAAGATCACCTCGCAGGATCTGGAACGCCTGGGCGTCATCGACGGCATCATTCCCGAACCCATCGGCGGCGCGCACCGCGCGCCCGAAGCCACCTTCACGGCGGTCCGCGACACCATCGACATGCACATGACTCAATTAGTGCGTATCGACAGCGGCCAACTCCGCGCCCGCCGCCGCGACAAATTCCTGCAGATGGGCCGCAGCGGGTTGTCGATTTAAGCTGGCGATCTAGCCTTTACACGGACCCGCCCGCCCTCTAAATTCCGCGCCGTTATGACGCACCCGATTAAAACCACCGCCACGATTATTAAAACGACCATCATCATCGGTGGGGCGGTTCAGGTGCACGCGCGCTAAGCGGAAAAGACATCTCGGAACCCAAGGCCCCGCCGAACAGGACGGGGCCTTTGTCGTTTCAGGCCTGCGCCGCTCGGCTAACACGAAGGAAAAGCCATGAGTGCCTCTCAAGAAAAAGTAATCGCCATCGTCGGCGCCACCGGCGCGGTCGGTGTTGAATTCCTCACCTGCCTCGCGCAGCGCAAATTTCCCGTCAAGGAACTGCGCCTGCTGGCCTCCAAGCGTTCGGCGGGCAAGGAGATGGCTTTCAAAGGCAAGCCTCTGCACGTCGCGGAGCTGACCGAAGACAGCTTCGCGGGCGTCGACATCGCGTTGTTCTCGGCCGGCAGCGGCATCTCGAAGAAGTTCGCGCCCGCCGCCGTCGCGGCCGGCGCCGTGGTGGTCGACAACTCCTCGGCCTTCCGCATGGACGACGGCGTGCCGCTGGTGATTCCCGAAATCAACGCCGAAGCCATCCGCACCCACAAAGGCGTCATCGCCAATCCCAACTGCTCGGCGATTATCTCCATCACGCCGCTGTGGCCGATTCATAAGGTAAACCGCATCCGGCATATGAACATCGCCACCTATCAGGCGGCCTCCGGCGCGGGAGCCGCGGCCATGGAAGAACTGGTGGACTCCACGCGCGCCTATCTCGACGGCAAGGACTATGCGCCGAAAGTCTTGCCGCATCCGTACGCCTTCAATCTCTTCAGCCACAACGCCGACATCGACCCCGTCACCGGCTACAACGGCGAAGAGACCAAGGTGATCGAGGAAAGCCGCAAGATCTTCGGCGATAGTGATCTGCGTATCTCTGTCACCTGCGTGCGCGTGCCGGTGCTGCGCGCCCATGCGGTGGCGGTGACTTTCACCTGCGAGACTCCCATCACGCCGGAGCAGGTGCGCGAAATTCTTTCAACAGCCCCGGGTGTGCGCGTCGTGGACGACCGCGCGCGCAACTACTTCCCCATGCCGCGCGACGCGTCGGGCGGCGGCGACATCCTGGTGGGGCGGATCCGGCAAGACCTGGGCGATCCGTCGGGCCGCACGATCGCGCTGTTCAGCGCGGGGGATCAGCTGCTGAAAGGCGCCGCGCTCAACGCGGTGCAAGTCGCGGAGTTGTTGGCCGCTTAATCACTAATTGTCATTCCCGCGAAAGCGGGAATCCATGTCTCAAATTGCGCGGTCAGCGTTTTGTTGCGCAATGGTTCCCCGCTTTCGCGGGGACGACAGCCGTGCAAAAACAAAAGCCCGCCTCTCATTTCCAGAGGCGGGCTTTATTTGTTTCAGCCTTGGCTTAACCGAGCGCCTTCACGCCCGGCAGTTCCTTGCCTTCCATCCATTCGAGGAAGGCGCCGCCCGCGGTGGAGACATAGGTGAGTTTGTCGCCCACGCCCGCGCCGTTCAACGCGCCGACGGTGTCGCCGCCGCCGGCGACGGCGATCAACGAGCCTTTCTTCACCAAATCCGCCGCGTGATGGGCGACGGCGAAGGTCGCAGCGTCGAAGGGCTTCACTTCAAAAGCACCCAGCGGGCCGTTCCACAACAGCGTCTTGCAGGTGGCGAGCTTGTCTTTCAGCGCCTTCACGGTCGCGGGGCCCACGTCGAGGATCATCTTGTCGGCGGGCACGGCATTGATGGCGACGGTCTGTGTCGCAACACCTTCTTTCAGGCCGTCGGCGACAACCGCGTCGCTGGGCAGGAAGATGTCACAGCCGGCCTTCTTGGCGCTTTCGAGAATGGCGCGGGCGGTATCGGCGAGATCCTTTTCACACAGGGATTTGCCGATGGCGACGCCTTGCGCGTTCAGGAAGGTGTTGGCCATGCCGCCGCCGATGACCAGCACGTCGACCTTGGCGGCAAGATTGGTGAGCACGTCGAGCTTGGTGGAGATCTTGGAACCGCCGACAATCGCCATGACCGGCTTCTGCGGCTGTTCCAGCGCCGCCGTCAGCGCTTCCAGCTCCGCCTGCATCTGGCGGCCCGCATAGGCGGGCAATACGTGCGCCAGACCTTCCGTCGAAGCGTGCGCGCGGTGCGCGGCGGAGAACGCATCGTTGACGTAGATGTCGCCCAGCGCCGCCAGCGCCTTAATAAACGCCGCATCGTTGGCTTCTTCGCCGGTGTGATACCGCAGGTTTTCCAGCACGGCGATCTGGCCGGGCTGCAAGGCGTTCACGACTTTTTCCGCCGCGGGGCCGATGCAGTCCTCGGCGAAGGCGACGGCCTTGCCGACTTCCTTCGCCAAGGCGGCGGCAATGGGTTTCAAGGACATCTCGGGCACGCGCTGGCCCTTGGGCCGGTCGAAGTGCGAGAGCACGATGACCCTTGCTCCTTTGTTGGCGAGGTCGGTCAGCGTCGGCGCCAGGCGGACCAGGCGGGTCGCGTCGGTGACGCGGCCCTCCTTCACCGGCACGTTCAGGTCGGCGCGCACGAGCACGCGTTTATTGTTCACGTCGGCCTGATCGAGAGTCTTGAAGCGCGCCATCGAACTAAAGCAGCTTGCCCATGACGTTCAGGGTATCGAGCATGCGGTTCGAGAAACCCCACTCGTTGTCGTACCAGGACAGCACGCGGATGAAGTTGCCGGGCATGACCTTGGTCTGGGTCGCGTCGAAGGTGCTCGAAGCCGGGTTGTGGTTGAAGTCGATGGACACCAGCGGCAGCGTGTTCACCGCCAGCACGCCCTTGAGCATGCCGTTGAAGGTCTTGCCCGTGGCCGCGTCGGTCATGGCCTGATTGATGTCGGCTTCGGTCACGGTCTTGCCGAGCACGCACTTCAAATCCACCACGGACACGTTCGGCGTCGGCACGCGGATCGAGGTGCCGTCCAGCTTGCCCTTCAGTTCCGGCAGCACTTCACCCACGGCTTTCGCCGCGCCGGTGGAGGTCGGGATCATCGACAGCGCCGCGGCGCGGGCGCGGCGCAGATCCTTGTGCAGCGTGTCCACGGTCGCCTGATCGCCGGTGTAGGCGTGGATCGTGGTCATGAAGCCCTGCAGCAGGCCGAAGGTGTTGTTCAGCACAAAAGCCACGGGCGCGAGGCAGTTGGTGGTGCACGACGCGTTGCTGACGACGGTATGTTCTTTTTTCAGCTTGTCGTGGTTGACGCCGTAAACCACGGTCAGGTCGGCGCCGCCGGACGGCGCCGAGACCAGCACCTTTTTGGCGCCGGCGCCCAGGTGGACCTGGGCCTTATCTTTATCGGTGAAGATGCCGGTACATTCGGCGACGATGTCGACGCCGAGGTCTTTCCACGGCAGCTTGGAGGGGTCGCGTTCCTTGCAGACTTTCACCTTCTTGCCGTTGACGGTCATCGTGTCGCCGGACACATCGACGTCGGCCGGCAGCGGGCCGTGGACCGAGTCCCATTTCAGCAGGTGGGCGTTGGATTCGGCATCGCCGAGGTCGTTGATGGCGACGAATTCCACGTCGGAGCGTTTGGCTTCCACGGCGGCGCGGAAAACCATGCGGCCGATGCGGCCAAATCCATTGAGGGCGACACGAACTGTCATGGGGCTAAAATTTCCTTCCTTATATAGGGGCTGGACCCGGGCGGGGCTTGGGGTGCCGGGCTAAAGGATGCTGGGGAAATACAATAGTCTCCGGCAGAATCCAAGCGGCCCCGTCGCGGGTCGGTTATAACTTAAATGTGGCCGCCCAACGGCCGCTCCGGCAGGGGTGAAAAGCGATGTTTAAAGCGGCAGAAACCGGCACAAAGCTGTCGGATGCGGCATTCCGCGCGGCCAGGGACCAGCTCCGGTTCGACCTGGTGGAACTGCAGCAACGCTGCCGCCAGGTCGCCGGATTCCCAATCATCATCGTGCTGGCGGGGGTCCAGGGCGCCGGCGTGGTCGATTCCCTCAACCTGCTCAATACCTGGATGGACCCGCGCTGGATCCATACCCATGCCATCGACCGCCCCAGCGACGAAGAGCGCGAGCGCCCCCTGTTCTGGCGCTATTGGCGCAGCCTGCCGGCGGCGGGCAACATCGGCCTTTACCTCGACGGCTGGTACGGCGAGGCCTTCGCCAAAAAAGGCGGCGCGCCCCACCTCCGCGACATCAAAGCCTTCGAGCGCACCCTCACCGACGACGGCGCGCTGATCGTCAAGATCTGGCTGCACCTCACCGCCGCGCAGCAGAAACGCAAACCCGACACCCATCAGTTGGACCCGGTTTTCGGGTTTCGCGCCAGCGACGCCACGTGGCCGCAGCCCGCGCCCTACGGCGCGTTCGTGGCGACAGCGGCGAAAGCCCTGAAGGCCACGCACACCGACGCCGCGCCGTGGCACGTCATCAACGGCCACGACGACAATCATCGCCGCGCGACGCTGCTCACGATCCTGCGCGACGCCATGGAAAACCATCGCAAGGCCTGGCGCACGAAAGCCAAGGCCGCCGCCAAGGAAATCAGACAGGCCGTCAAGGCCCACAAAAAACGCAAAGGCGTTACATCCCTCGCCGGCCCGTTGTCGAAAGTCGACCTGTCCAAAACCATGAGCGCCGCGGCTTACGCAAAAGCTTTCCGTCCGCGTCAGGACCGGCTTTACGACTTGCAGAAGCAGGCCCACGCCGCCGGTGTGTCGACCGTCATCGCTTTCGAAGGCTGGGACGCGGCGGGCAAAGGCGGCGCCATTCGCCGCGTCACCTATGCCTTGAGCGCGCGCAACTACGAGGTCGTGCCCATCGCCGCGCCCAACGACGAGGAGCGCGCGCATCACTATCTCTGGCGGTTCTGGCGTCACCTGGGACGCGCGGGGCACATGACGCTGTTCGACCGCACCTGGTACGGACGCGTGCTGGTGGAGCGCGTCGACCGCTTCATCACCGACGGCGCCTGGAAACGCGCATACAAGGAGATCAACGAATTTGAAAAGCAGTTGGCGGACCACGGCACGCTCCTGGTGAAGTTCTGGCTGCACATCGACGCCGGCGAACAGTTGAAGCGGTTCAAGGAACGGCGCGACACGCCCTACAAAAGATGGAAGCTGACCGACGACGATTGGCACAACCGCGGCAAACGCGCGCTGTATGAAGCGGCCGTCAACGAGATGCTCACGCGCACCTCTACGACCCACGCGCCGTGGCACGTCGTACCCGCCAACGACAAGCAATGCGCGCGCATCATGATCCTCGATGTCACGATCAAAGCCCTCGAACGGGCTCTGAAGCAGCGCAAAAGCCGCTGACCCCCGTAATCCGGACCACCCCGGCTTTCGTATAAGTTAATGCAACGCACGGGCGTGGTAGCCGTTTGTGCGCTGTAGGGGCGCCGGGGAAAACCGTCTTAACGTACTTTTATTTCCCGGTTATCGACCGCAGGTTTTGCTGCTGCGGGACGTCTCTTAAAAACAGCGCTTTTCCGCGGGGCCCGCGGGGTTTTTCAGGCCAGTACGCCCACTTTCAGTGTTTGTATGTGTAGGTTAGACGCGCGTCAGAGCACCGATTTTTGCTGCTGAGGATTGCATCCGAACAGTTGTGGTTTAGGATGTGGGCACCTGAACAGGATCTTTCGGTTTGGCGCGCCAGGAGAGGCAAGAATGCTTCCGGCTAAACCCAACCTTTTCCGTGTTGCGCTCAATCGCATCACGTTCGGAGCGCGCGACACCGACATCATCGCCGTGACAGCCAAGGGCTGGACGGCGTGGGTCGATGAACAACTGTATCCCCCGCCCGGCGACGACCCCGCGCTTGATACTTTTATCAAGTCGCAAACCATGAACATTCAGTATCCGGCCGCGAACCCGGCGACACAGCCTAACGGCACGTGGACCGCGGTGAACGAGAACCGGCCGCTGAATTATCTCAACGCCGAAATTCCGGCGCTGTGGGACATCTTCCTGAAGTCCGGCACCACGCTCTCCTTCGCCGAGCGCACCCGCATCCGTCAGGAACTGGCCGCCGCCACATGGATTCGCAACACGCATAGCAAGTATCAAGTGCGCGAGTTCATGGTCGACTTCTGGCACAACCATTTCAACATCGGCAAAAACGAAAACGAAATGGCGACGACGCTGCTGCCGGCTTTCGACCGCCTGACCATCCGCCCCAACGCCCTTGGCAACTTCCGCACGTTGTTGGGCGCGACCGCCCAAGCCTCGTCCATGCTGCTCTACCTCGACAACTGGCTCAGCACCTCGACCACGCCCAACGAGAACTACGCGCGCGAGATTATGGAGCTGCACACCCTGGGCGGCGGCGCGTACTACGGCACCGCGGCGCCGTCGACTGTTCCCGTCGCCAACGGCGTCGCGCTCGGCTTCACCGACCAGGACATCGTGCAGGCCTCGCGCGCGCTTTCGGGCTGGACCATCAAAGCCGGGCAGCGCATCGGCAACACCGTCCTGCCGTCGACCGGCGAGTTCGTTTACAACAACCCGCAGCACAATACCCAGGCCGGCGCGGTTCTCGGCGTGTCGCTGGCGGGCTTTGCGGGGCAGGCCCAGGGCGAGAAGTTCCTCGACATCATCGCCACCCACCCGGCCACCGCGCCTTTCATCGTCACCAAGATCGCCAAGCGTATGTTCGGCGACGCGCCGCCGCAGACCGTCATCGACCGCGGCATCGCGACGTGGAACGCGAACCAAAGCGCGCCGGATCAGATCGCCAAGACCCTGCGGTCCATGATTCACGACGGCTATAACGAACTGTTTTATGAAGCGCCCACCAAGATCCGCCGCCCCTACGAGCGCCTGATAGCCTTGGCCCGCACCACCGATACGGTGATCAACGCCTCGACGATCTTCACAACCCTGCTGGACTCCGTGAACGACGGCCTCTTCGCCTGGCAAGCTCCCAACGGCCGACCGGACGTCAACAGCTATTGGCTCGCCACCGGCGCGACCATCACCACATGGAACTGGCTGCAGCAGTTCATGTACTTCCCCACCGTCAAATCGTCCTTGGCCGCGCAAACGCCCGACGGCGCCAAGTCGTCGGCAACGGCGCTGGTCGAGTACTGGGTGGACCGTTTGATCGGCATGACCCTCTCCACCGCGGCCATGGACGCGCTGATCGCTGAACAGGCGGGCAACATCAGCTTCATGTCTTCGCAGCCGGCCGGCAGCGCCGATTTGATTCTTGAAGGCATTGTCCGCCGCGTGGTGTCGCTCATCGCCACCACCGAAGAATTCACCATGCGATAAGCGGCCCCGAACAGGACATCGACACAACATGACCATGAACCTCTCACGCCGCCATCTTCTCGCCGGATCGTCCGCGGGCCTTGGCCTCGCCGCCCTCGCCCCGGGCCTCAAGGTTGCCTTCGCCGCCGACGCCGCGCCCGCCAAGGACGTGCTGATCGTGCTCTTCCAGCGCGGCGCCTGCGACTGGCTGCAAATGCTGGCTCCCGCCGGCGACCCCAATTATATCGCCGCGCGGCCCACCATCCGCGTGCCGGCCACGGGCGCCAACGCCGGCATCGGCCTGAGTTCCTTGGGCGGCACGGACTTCTACCTCAGCGCCAGCGCGCCGGAGCTCAAGACCCTGTACGACTCCGGCAAGATCGCCTTCGTGCACGCCGTCGGGATGCCGACGACGGATCGCAGCCACTTCATCTGTCAGGACATGATGGAAAAGGGTATCGCCGACAACGAAACCAAGCAGAATTCGGGCTGGCTGGCGCGGCACATCGCCTCGGGCGGCGGCGCCAGCGCCGAGCTCGCCACCATCTCCACGGCCTCCACCAACCCGGCGGCGTTGCTGGGCGAGCCCAGCGCCGTCGCCATCACCGACGCCTCGAACTTCAACATCTCGGGCGGCTCCTCCACCGGCAATATCATCCGCGCCATGAACACGGGCGTGAGCGCCTATAAGAATGTCGCCAACGCCGCGCTGGACGCGGTCGATGCCGTACAGCAGGGCCTGCGGACCCTCACCGACACCTCGTCCACCGCCGGGTACACCACCGGCGCGCTGTCCCAGCCGCTGCGCTCGCTGGCCAAGCTCATCAAGATGAATGTGGGCGTCAGCGTCGCCACCGTCGACTTTGGCAGTTGGGATATGCACAACGGCCTCGTCGGCGAATTCAATCAGCGCACGATTGAATTCTCCCGCGCCCTCGCCGCCTTCTGGAAAGACATGGAAGGCTATCACGACCGCATCACGCTGGTGACGATGACCGAGTTCGGACGCCGGCTGCAGGAAAACACCAGCCAAGGCACCGACCACGGCTCCGCCTCGGGCATGATGATCCTCGGCGGCAACGTCAAGGGCGGCAAGATTTACGGCACCTGGCCGGGCTTGGCGCCCAGCCAGCTCACCACCGGCGATTTGACGGTCACCACCGACTACCGCCAGGTGCTCGCGGAAATTCTCACCGTCCGCCACGCCGAAAAGAATCTCGCTGCGGTTTTCCCCACGCTGAAGTACAGCCCCCTCGGCATCTTCTAGGTTCTGTACTCATAAAGGGGATTTCCCTGGAGGATAGAAGCTAGCTGGCTTGCGCATCGGCCGCCGTGCCGCGGGTGTTCCAGAAATATCCCGCCACGGCGACCACCAGCACCGCGGCTTGCGCCAGCAAAGGCCACATCGACGGGTAAACCCCCAGAAGCTCGATCCGCGGCGCGTCGACGACAATCGCCGGCACGACGCCTGCTTCCTGCAGCGCCGCGAAACCCTTGCCTGCCAGCACGAAAGCCAAGATCCCGATCAGCAGCGAACTCCAGGCGAAGAACTGGCCGATGGGCAGGCGGCGGCTGGTGCGCATTAAAATTATGGTCAGCACGACCAGCGTCACCGCACCCGCGGCGAAACCGCCCAGGATCGCCGCGCCATTGCCGCGCGTCCACAGCGCCACATAGAACAGGATGGTTTCAAACACTTCGCGGTACACCGCCACGAAAGCCAATGTGAACAGGAACCAGGCCGACTTCTTGGTCAGCGCCGTGGACAGCTTTTCCTTGATATAGGTCTGCCACCGGCCCGCGAGGCTCTTCTGGTGCATCCAGATGCCCACACCCAGCAGGATCACGGCCGCGAACAACGCCGCGAAGCCCTCCGTCAGTTCCCGGTTGGCCCCGCTGATATCGACCACGTAGACCGCGAGCGCCCATGTCACCACACCGGCCGCCAAAGCGCCGATCCAACCACCGTGCACGTACGGCAGGACGTCGTGACGCTCGACCTTGCCCAGGAAGGCCAGCATCGCCACTACCACCAGCAGCGCTTCAATGCCTTCGCGCACGAGGATGGTGTAAGCGCCAAGGAAGGTCGTGAGGGAATCTTCCGCGCCCAACAGCACGGTTTCAGCCGTGTTGAAAAGACCGTTCACCACGGCGGCCTGTGCGGCGACCTGGTCATAAGGCGCATGGCTGTTGATCAGGCTGCGGTAGCTGATCATGCCGCTTTCGACGCGCGCCAGCAGATCGGCGTCGCGGCCGCGCACGGCGGGTTCCAGCGGTTCAAAACCATCGAGGTACGACGACAGCGCCAGCGTCCCCGCGCGTTTGGCGTCGCCCGTCTGGTAAGCCTTCAGGCTCTCGGCGAGCTGCGCGCGCGCCAAGGCCAATCCGCCGGCGGTGTCCTGCACGATCGCGCCCGGGTTGCCGCGCAGATAGGACAGCACGGCGTAGGCCTTGTCGCTGCCGACGTCGGCGGCGAGGTCCGACTCAAGAATACGCGTCAGGGATTCCAGGTTGGGCAGATGTGCCCGCAACGTGGTGTCCTCGGCCCACAGCTTCTCGCCCTGCGCGCGCACGTCATTGCCCGCCGAGAAGGTGCTGATGAAATACGCCACCGACCAGCGATCCTCTTCGCTGATCCGCTCCTGGAAACCGATCATGGGCGTGTCGGCGAGGCCTTGCGTGGTCACCTCGTACAGCGAGAACAGGCTGCGCGCGCGCGCGCGTTCATGATCCGTGAACGCGATCGGCGCGGGCTCAAGGCCTTTGCCCGCTTCGCCGTCGCCGCGCCCTTGCAGGCCGTGACAGCCCGCGCAATGCTCGGCGTACAGCGCTTGGCCGCGCGCGAGGTCCGGGGTCTTGCTCGGCGCCAGAGGCACCGGGTAGACCGCCAGCAATCCGTCGGCGACGCCATGCGCGATCCGCGCGATATCGGCGGGCGAACCCAGCGCGATGATCGCGCTCTGCAGCGCCTGCGCCTGTTTGATCAGGTCTTGCTGTCCCTCGCGCGCGGGCAATCCCGTCAGGCGCGCCAGCGCGGTATTGGAGAATTCCTTCATCTCGGCGAATTCGGCGTCGCTGACGATCTTGCCGTCGGTCACCGCGCCGGGATAGTCGACCGCGAGGTAGTCCAGCAGCTTCCAGACCTGGCGCACTTCCGCGCCTACTTCGGCGCTGACCTGAGCCGTTTGCGCGGCGGCGCCGTGCGGCGTTCCTGCAAAAGCCAGGACGAGTCCGAAGATCAGAATCCGGGACTGCCGAAGAAGACGCGCGCCG
This sequence comes from Rhodospirillaceae bacterium, assembly GCA_019752235.1. Lineage (GTDB taxonomy): Bacteria > Pseudomonadota > Alphaproteobacteria > Rhodospirillales > Rhodospirillaceae > SHVO01. Next base: position 1,300 of record JAIEMI010000086.1, on the reverse strand, counting down.
AGACCGTTTTTCATGTGACCCTCTCACCGAGATCACTTTTATGTATTGCAATTAAGAATAGTTCGCAAGATAAAAAACGCGTTGATATCATTCGATAATTCTCGATTTTCAGAGTCGGGCGCACCGGCGGCGGGCATGGTCACGCGCGCGAAACACCCCCTACACTCGGGCGCGGTGCACGCGCCGGGCGTGCACCGCGCCGATGGAGAATGCTTCATGACGGGCCTCGTCCTCGGTTGGATCGGTGTCGCGGCGATCCTTTTCACCGTCATCGCGCAGCCGTGGCGTTCGCCGGCGGCGCGCGCGCCGCTGCCGATGATTTTATCCGTGACGGCGGGGGCCTGGGGCGTGTGGGACGGTGTCGTCACCTACCAGGATCTGATCGCGCGCGGCGCCTGGACCGCGGCGGCCATCGTCATTCCCTACGTCCTTCTCAAAATCCTCGCTTACGCTGTGCTGGCCTACGCCGTGGGCCGCGCGGCGCTGTCGGCCACACCGCAAACGGCCCCGCGCCGTTACATCCTGCCCGCGTCTCTCGCTGCCGTGCTGCTGGTGGCGCTCGGCGCCGACATCCGCGCCAGTTTTGATGCCGCGAAAATCCGCACGGCGCGGTCGCAAACACTGACGCCGGGTCAGATCGCCGCCATCGCCGCGCGGATCGACGGCCGGACCGCCTTGGAGGCCGAGACCTTCGCGTTCCTGGAAAATCCTCTCTGTCCTCCGGAATTTCTGCATCGGCATGCCGGCGGCCCCCCGCTCTTCAGGGCCTATATCGCGCGCAACCCGAACGCGCCCGCCGATCTGCTCCTCACGTTTTCTGAAGATGCCGACCCGCAGGTGCGCTACAGCGCCGTCTATAATGCGAACATGCCGGCTTCGGAATTGCCGCGCATGGCGATGGACGCGGACGCCATGGTGCGCGAAAGCGTGGTGTGGAAGAAAGCCCTGCCCGACGACTCCTTCGCGCGTCTGCTTGAAGACGCGGTCCCGCGTGTGCGCGCCGCCGCGGCCTTACAGCCGCGCATCACCGACGCGGCGCTGATGCGTCTGACCGAGGATGCCGATCCCGGCGTGCGGGCCAACGCCACGCGCATCGCCGTGCAGCGCGGCTTGAAGGAATAAACTTTAGTCCGGCAGGCCGAGCGGCGGATCAGGCGGCACGCCGGCGCCCAGGTCGAGTTGCAGCTGTTTGCCGCCTTGCGCGACGGTGAGCACGCCATTGGCCAGGTCGAGCGCCTTGAGCTTGATCCCGGCGCCGCTGGCGCCGGCGACATGGTCCTGGTCGCCGTAGGGACCCAGG
>JAIEMI010000137.1 GCA_019752235.1 Rhodospirillaceae bacterium | reverse complement strand
CTTCGGTCGTGACGAAATCACCGGCATAGAGCGGCACGTCGAAATCATAACCGCCCGCGTGCAGCGGATGGCGGCAGACGGTACCGGCCAGCTCCGCGCCCTTCACCCGCGCGACAACCTCATGCGCGGTGATGTCGGCGGCTTTCATGACCTGTTCGAGCAGCTCCACGGCCACGGCGAAGCGCTCGCCCACCTTGGCTTGGCTCTTTTCACCCACGCCTTTGACTTCGATGACGGCGTAGTCGATGCCCGCGCCGAAACCGATGGCGCGGTTGCCGGGCAGAGTCCACGGCGTCGTCGTCCAGATGACGATGCCGGCGTTTTTCAGCGCATCGACGGCGGTCTCCCGCACCGGGAAGCGCACATACACCGTCGTGGACGTATGATCCTCGTATTCCACTTCGGCGTCGGCCAGGGCGGTTTTTTCCACCACCGACCACAGCACCGGCTTGGAACCGCGATAGAGCCCGCCGTTCATGACGTACTTGCCGAGTTCCCGAACAATCTGCGCTTCAGCGCCGAAGCTCATGGTCGTGTACGGGTTCTCCCAATCGCCAATGATGCCGAGACGCTTGAACTCGCCTTTCTGGACTTCCACCCACTTGGCCGCGAACTCACGGCACTGACGGCGGAACTCGATGGCCGGCACGTCGTCCTTGTTCTTGCCCTGGGCGCGGTAATCTTCCTCGATCTTCCATTCGATCGGCAGGCCGTGACAGTCCCAGCCCGGCACGTAGTTGGAATCGTAGCCGGTCATCTGGCGCGCGCGGACGATGGTGTCCTTCAGGATTTTGTTGAGCGCATGGCCGATGTGCAGGTTGCCGTTGGCGTAGGGCGGGCCGTCGTGCAGCACGAACTTCTCGCGGCCCTGCGCGGTTTCGCGCAGGCGCTTGTAAAGGTTCATGCCCTCCCAGCGTGCCAGCAGCTTGGGTTCAAGCTGCGGCAAGCCGGCCTTCATCGGGAAATCTGTCTGGGGCAGGAAAACGGTGGAACGATAATCAGGTAAGCTTGAAGCGGGCGCGTCGGCCATGGTCGCAGAGTCCTAAAATGTGAGGGTGAGGCGAATAGCGGCGAACCCCATTCCGGCTTACGGAATGGGGCGGCTAATTCGCGCCCGGCGGCGCTCTGCGGTGCCCTGAAAATACATGTTGGGGTGTCTATCAGGGCCGGTCCCGGGGTTCAATGGGCGGCCCAAAGGGGAGCCTTTGACTCAAATCCGAGACTGTAATACAATGTATTACATGCGCAAAATCGTGTCCATCAGGCTCGACGAAAAAACCCTGGCCGCGGCGCAAGCCCGCGCCCAGGCCCAAAACCGCACCCTGACCAATTACATCGAAACGGTGCTGCGCCAGGACATAATCGGCAAACCGGAAGGCCTCGGCGAAATAGCCACGCCTTTCAAAACGCTCCCCACGGCATCACAAGTGATCCGCCTCCTGCGCGCCCACCAGCCTGAGCTGGAGGCCATGGGCGTGCGGCACGCCTCGATCTATGGCTCCGTCGCGCGTGGGGACAACAGGCCGGAAAGCGATGTCGACGTACTCGCAGATATGGACCCCACGCTTGTGCAAAGCCTGCTCGACTATGCCGGCATCCAGCAGAGCCTTGTGGAATGGTCGGGCTACGATGTGGATGTGAAGGACCGGAACCGGATGTCCGCCCGCATTCTTGAAAGCGCACTGAAAGATGAGATCGTTGCCTTCTGAACGCCCGCTCAAACGCCTGCAGGATATTGTCGAGAACTGCAACCGCGTCCTCCAGTACACGGACGGCCTGACCGCACAAACGTATGCGACGAACGTCATGGCCATCGATGCCGTAGAGCGCTGCCTTCAGCGCATCAGCGAAGCTGCCATGAAACTCGGCGGCTATCTTGATACGACCTATCCCGATGTCCCCTGGAAGAAAATGCGCGCCATGGGCAATGTCCTACGGCACCGCTACGAAGAGGTCATGGCGGAGATCACATGGCGCACCGCGACCGTCGAAGTCCCGCGTTTTAGAGCTTCCGCCCTCTTGGAAATCGAGCGGCTTTCGCGCTCTTAAGCCACCCCCACAAATGGCGCGCGCGCGTTTGTAAATCCGCGTGCATCCAACAAGCGCCGTGCATCCTCGCCGTCCTTGACGATCTGCGCCTTGAGCGCTTCCAGTCCGTCGAACTTCATTTCCGGGCGCAGGAAGTCCACCAGCGCCACGCGCAGGTGGCGGGCGTAAAGGTCTTCGGCGAAATCGAACAGGTGCACTTCCAGCAGGATGTCTTTTTTGTCGAAGGTCGGGCGATTGCCGAAGTTGGCGACGCCGCTGTGCCAGACCGTCTCCGCCCCACGGTCGACGCCCGCGCGCACGGCGTAGACGCCCTTCCTGGGGTGCAAGTAATCGCGATAGGGCAGATTGGCGGTGGGAAAGCCGATGGTGCGCCCGCGCTTGTCGCCGTGTTCGACGCGGCCTTCGATCTCCCAATAGCGCCCCAGCAGCCGCGCCGCGTCGCCGGGTTTGCCGTCTTTCAGCAGGTTGCGCACGTTGGTGGACGAGTACCGCGCGCCGCCGGGCAGCGCCATCTCGCCCACCGACGTCACGGTGAAGCCGTAGCGCGGGGCCAGTTCCCGCAGCAGCGCGACATTGCCTTTGCGTTGGTGACCGAAGACGTAATCATAGCCCACAACGATCTGCGATACGCCGAGGCCGCCCACCAGAATGTCGGCGACAAAACTTTCCGCCGAGCGCTGCGAGAATTCGCGGTCGAAATTCTGCACGAACAGATAATCGAGCCCCAGCGCTTCGATCAGCCGCGCCTTGATGCGAAAGGGGCTGAGGCGGAACGGCTCCTGGTCCGGTTTGAAGAACATGCGCGGATGCGGCTCGAACGTCATGATGCCGGCGGCGACCCCCTTCGCCCGCGCCGTCTCGACGGTTTTCGCCAGCACCGCCTGATGACCCAGATGCAGGCCATCGAAATTCCCCAGCGCGAGCACGCCGCCTTTCAGCGGCGGCGGCACTTCGCTCCAGGTGCGGAACAGGCGCATGGACATGCGGCGGATCAGGCCTTTTTGCGGCTGGGCAGCTTCAGTTGGGCTTCACCGTCGATCACCAGTGTATCGCGGACGAAGCACTGGGTCTTGAAAACCGCGAGGCGTTTTTCGGGGATCAGCGCAATGACTTCACACCGCGCGGTCACCGTGTCGCCCACGTGCACGGGCGCCGTGAATTTCAGCGTCTGCGCCACGTAAATCGAGCCGGGCCCCGGCAACTTGGTGCCCAGCACGGTCGAGATGAAGCTGGCGGTCAGCGCGCCGTGCGCGACGCGGCCCTTGAACATCGTGCCGCTGGCGTAGTCCTCGTCCAAGTGCACGGGGTTGGTATCGCCGGAGACCCCCACAAACAGGATCAAATCGGCGTCGGTGATGGTTTTGGAGAATGTCCCCGTCATGCCCACGGCCATGTCTTCGAAGGTGGTAATCGCCGTCGAAGCGCGGGCCTGGACGACGGAGGCTATGGATTGGGTAGGGGCGGACATGCGATCATCTTTCCTATACACGGCGGCGGCCGATATGACGTGGGGATTCCAGGAGGTTCAGGTGGCGAAACAAACAGGTCCGGCATACGCGGTCAAGGGCGCGATAGCGCTGACGCTCACGCGCCTTGCCGCCGGTTGCGCTGTGGCCGTGCTTTTGGCGGCCTGCGGCAGCACTTGGCATAACGCGGCCAAAAACCCGCAGGAAGCCGCGGCTGACGAAAAGCAGTGCTCGGCCGACGCCGAAGACGCGGCCTTGGCCCGCGCGGCGCGCCAGCGCGTCGATTACGGCGCCCGCGCACCGGGCATGCCCGGCATGAATCGCGGTGAAACACCCATGCAGATGCACGAGCGCGTCGGCACCGAGGACGTTTTCCACAAACAACTCGAATCTTGCATGAAGTCCAAGGGTTACACCCAAGGGACGGCAAAGTAAAACCACATGGCTATCCGCCGCATTGACTCTCTTGGCTACCAGATCGGCTTGCTCGGCCGCCTTTACGACCGGCGTCTGCAAGACGTGCTGAAGGACTTCGGCGTGGCGCCCGGACAGTTCGCGCCGCTGGTGATGCTGTTCGAGCAGGACGGCCTAACCCAGGCGGAATTGTGCCGGCGCATCAACGTCGAACAGCCGACCATGGCAAATACGTTACAGCGCATGGAACGCGACGGCCTCATCAAGCGCAAGGACGATGCCGCCGACAAACGCCGCGCCCTCGTCTACCTCACGCCCCGCGCCCGCGAGATGCAAGCCAAGGTCATGGAAAGCGCGCGCGCGGTTTCCAACCAGACCGTCAAAGGCTTATCGGCGGCGGACCAGGACGACATGTTCCGCCTGGTCGCGCGCATGGTCGAGAATCTCAAGGACTAAGCTTTTTCCGCTCACGCCTTCTTGATCCCTGCGCGATTGGTTTCGGCGGGGGTTCTGTTAGCGTGCCGTGGCGTTTTTTGACGTCCAACATCGAGAGGGAGAGCGACATGAATTATGTGAAAAAAGGTTTCCTGCCGGCCGTAGGCTTCGCGCTCGCGCTCGCCACACCCGCGGCGATTGCCGCCGAAGGTGCTGCGCCCGCGCCCGCCGCCGCGCCCCCCGCTGCGCAGCAGATGACGCCCGCCAACGTGCGCGGCACCATCGCCAGCCTCGACAACGGCGTCATGGTGCTCAAAGCCCGCGACGGCTCCACCATCAACGTGCAGCTTGGCGAAAAGACCGGTGTCAACACGCTGTCCAAAGCCGGCCTCGCCGACATCAAGGCCGACAGTTTCGTCGGCGTCACCGCCACCACCAAGGGCGAAGACATGCACGCCGTTGAAGTGCACATCTTCCCCGACGCCATGCGCGGCGCGGGCGAAGGTCACCGCCCCTGGGATCTGATGCCCGGCAGCACCATGACCAACGCCAACATCACCGAAACCGTCGCCAAGAACGACGGCAAGACCCTGACCCTGAAGTACAAGGACGGCGAGAAGAAAATCAGCGTCGGCCCGGACACCGCCGTCGTGACCGTCGCGCCCGGCACCAAGGACGACCTGAAGGTCGGCGCGAAAGTGTTCACCATCGCCATGAAGGCGGCCGATGGTTCGATCCGCGGCGTTGCCGTGCTGGTGGGCAAGGACGGCATCACGCCGCCGATGTAAATTCGGCTTATCGGTGAGATTGAAAGGCCCCGCGCCAAAAAGCCCGGGGCCTTTTTTCCGCGTGCGGCGTGCCGAAGGGATTCGAGCCCCACTACATTTTGAGCCCGTGTTACTAGGACGGAGGGGCTGAAACTGCTTGTACGCCCGGGCATTAAACGCTATTGACCGGCGATCCAAATGGACCTGGTTCGCCGGGTGGCTATCCTGAGCGCCGATCCCTCGGGCAAACAACGACGATGATTTGAGGGCTTTTGCTCTCGCTTCCGTCAAAAACCATCAGCATAGAATTAATGACAATGTTCGCTTCGGCTCGCCAGCAATGGCTTGCCAACCCGCGCCGCGATCTGCTCGCTGGTACGGTTGTCGCTCTTGCTCTCATTCCTGAGGCAATTGCCTTCTCCATTATTGCGGGAGTGGATCCCGCGGTCGGTCTGTACGCGAGCTTCGTGATCGCGGTCACGATTGCGGTAGTTGGAGGGCGACCGGCGATGATTTCCGCCGCTACCGGGGCAATGGCGCTTCTAATGGTTGGTTTAGTGCGTGATCACGGCATTGAATACCTATTGGCCGCGTCTTTCCTCACCGGGGTAATACAGATCCTGATCGGATTCGCGCGACTGGGTCGCTACATTAAGTTCGTATCTAGGTCCGTAATGACAGGATTTGTGAACTCTCTGGCCATTCTCATTTTCCTCGCTCAGTTGCCGGAGCTCGTCGGCGCGAACTGGCAGACATTCGCCTTGGTCGGTGTGGGCTTGGCAATCATTTACGGGTTTCCTATGGTGACTAAAGCGGTCCCGTCCCCGCTGGTCGCGATTATCGTTCTGAGCGCAGCGGCGATAACGATGGAATTAGACGTAAGAACCGTTGGTGACATGGGCGAAATGCCAGCCGCATTGCCTGCTTTTCATTTGCCTAATATCCCTCTCACATGGGAAACACTGACCATAATAGGACCGGTGGCGGCCACTCTTGCCTTTGTCGGGCTACTAGAATCCCTTCTTACTGCGAACCTACTTGATGATCTCACCGACACACCGTCAGACAAGGATCGCGAAACGCGCGGGCAGGGAATCGCCAACATGCTTTCGCCGCTATTCGGTGGTATGGCGGGGTGTGCGATGATCGGTCAGTCGATTATTAATGTCACTTCTGGCGCGCGCGGCAGGCTCTCCACTCTTTGGGCAGGACTTTTCCTACTGTTTCTCATTCTTGTGCTCCGAGACTGGGTCGCCCAAATTCCGATGGCGGCACTCGTCGCTGTGATGATCATGGTCTCGATTGGGACTTTCGATTGGCGTTCGATACTCGGCATGCGCTCCACGCCCTTGCAGTCGTCAATCGTCATGCTCGCTACCACGATCACGGTTGTCTTAACGCACGATCTCTCGAAGGGTGTGGTCTTAGGCGTCCTCCTATCCGCAGTCTTTTTTATGCGGAGGGTTTCTAAGACCATAAGCGTAATTGAAATCGAGACCCCCGAAGAAGGACTGCTGCGGTATCGCGTTTCGGGACAACTCTTTTTTGCGTCGGCTGACTACTTCTCGGCGGCATTTGAGTTCCACGGTCATCCAAAACGTGTCGAAATCGACATGACAGATTCACACCTCTGGGATCTGACCGGGGTAGCCGCCGTGGATAAGGTTGTATTCCGCTATCGCCGCCAAGGAGCGGAGGTGGTCTTAATTGGCATCAACGAGGACGGGCGCACGCTTGTTGATAAAGTCGGGCGTCACAACCGAAGCCACTTACCTGCGAGTACCAGTCACAACTAAGTGCCTAAGCCCGGTGCGAGTTTTTGCCGCTGGTGGACCAACGGTTCGCATTTTCATCCCCTACGGCACGCCTTTACACGGCAAGGAATGTAGCTCGGCTTCATGGGGCGCGGATGATCGCCTCATTATGCCGGAGCTGAGCGTTATGGCTGCCCATAGTCGCGTTCGACTTTACAGATGCGCGTCTTGAAGGACGCATACCACCCTTCCCGGCCCTTCTTCTGCGCCACCTGATGCTCCGCGTTGCGCTTCCACGCGGCGATGGCCTCCAGGCTTTCCCAATAGCTGACGGTGATACCAAGGCCCTCGCGGGCGGACTCGACGCCGAGGTATCCCGGTTGCTTCGCAGCCAGCTCTTCCATTTTCACCGCCATGTCCGAATACGCGGCGTGGTCCGCATCGGTGCGGAGCGACGTGAAGATCACCGCGTAATAGGGCGGCTTGGGCGTACGTGCTATTTCGGACATGTCACTCCGCGGGAGCCGATCGCTCTTCGGTTTTAGGCGCGGCGCTCTTGCCGCCGATGAGACGCCGCAGGTAGGGCGCGGCCTTGTGCTGGAAGTCGTCCATATAGGTGAAGGCCACCGGGACGAACAGCAGGCTGAGCAGCGTCGATGTCAGCAATCCGCCGATGACGCAGATGGCCATGCTTGAGCGGAATTCGGCGTCGGCGCCGAACTTCAGCGCCACCGGCGCCATGCCCGCGGTCATGGCGATGGTCGTCATGACAATCGGCCGCGCGCGTTTGTGGGCCGCGTCCATCAACGCGTCGAAGCGGTTCATGGCCCGCTCTTTCATGGCGACCTCGGTGTACTCCACCAGCAGGATCGAATTCTTGGCGACGATGCCCAGCAGCATCAGCACGCCGATCACCGCCGGCATGGACAAGGCCGATCCCGCCAGCAGCAGGAACGTCAGCGCGCCGCCCAACGACAGCGGCAGGGCGGTCATGATGGTCAGCGGATGGATAAAGCTGCCGAACAGCAGCACCAGCACGGCGTAGACCATCAGCGAGCCGAACAGGATCGCCGTGCCGATGTAGCCGAAGACCTCGCCCATCAGTTCGGATTCACCCTGTTTGATCTCCTGCACGCTCTCGGGAAGCGTCTGGAAAGCGGGCAGCTCGTGGATTTCGCGCGTCACCTGGCCCAAGGGCTTGCCGCTGATCTCGGCCTCGATGCTGACCATGCGCCGGCGGTCGAGGCGGTTGATCTGCGCGGGGCCGCTGCCGAAGGAGATGTCGGCCACGGCGGACAGCGGCACCGCCGCGCCGTTGGTGCCGGGCACACGCAGATGCTGCAGCACGTCGAGATCGCCGCGCGCATCTTCCGCCAACTGCACGCGGATGGGAATTTGGCGGCCCGGCAGCGTGAATTTCGGCAAGGCCGTGTCGTTGTCGCCCAGGGTGGCGATCTGCGCCGTGGAGGAGATCGCCTCGATGGACACGCCGAGATCGGCGGCCCGGTCCAGGGACGGCGTGATGATCAGTTCCGGACGCTGCAGGCTCGCCGTCGATCCGACGTTGCCGAGACCCGGGATCGTGCGCATCTCGCGCTCCAGCTGCTGCACGGCTTTGTCGAGCGCCACCGGATCGTCGCTGCCCAGCGTCACCGAGGTGCGTGTGCTGGCAAGACCGTCGGCGCCGAAGCGCAAACGCACGCCGGGAATGGTGGCCAGCGCCGGGCGCATGCTGGTCTCGAATTCCTGCTGCGAGAGCTTGCGGTCGCCCTTCGGCTTCAGTTTCACGATGACGATGCCCTTGCGCACGTCGCCCAGAAGGCCGCGCCCGCCGATGTTGGCATACACGTCGATGACCTCGGGCCGCGCCAGCATCATGTCAGTGACCTTGCGCGCCACCGCTTCGGTTTCGGCCAAGGTCGCGCCGGGCGCAAGCTCGATCGACATGGCCGACTGCGCGCGGTCGGCCGCCGGAAACAAGTCCTGCTCGATGAACGGCAGCAGCGCCAGGGATGCAACGAAGAAACCGATGCCGCCCATCAACGTCTTAAAACGGTTGTGAAGACACCACCGCAGCAGCGCCAAATAGCGCGTCATCGTCGGCGTATCGATGTTTTCCTCGCCGTGATTTTTGAGCAAATACGCGCCCATCAACGGCGTCAGCAGCCGCGCCACCAGCAGCGAGAACATCACCGCCGCCGCCACCGTGAAGCCGAACTGCCGGAAGAACTGCCCCGCCACGTCGGGAATGAACGCCACCGGCAGGAACACCGCGACAATCGTCGCGCTGGTGGCGACGACGGGCAACCCGATTTCGTCGGCCGCCACCATGGCCGCGTCATAGGGTGTTTTGCCCATGCGCATGTGGCGGATGATGTTCTCCATTTCCACGATGGCATCGTCGACGAGAATACCCACCACCAGCGACAAGCCGATGAGGGTGATATTGTTCATGGTGAAGTCCATCCACACCATGACCGCGAAGGTGGGGATCGCGGCCATGGGCATGGCGAAGGCGGAGATCAGCGTCGCGCGCATATCGCGCAGGAACCACCACACCACGAGCACGGCCAGCAATGCCCCCAGCACCAGCGCTTCCATGGCGGCGGTGAACATCTCGCCGGTGTAGGCGGCTTGCGAATAGATCAGCTTGATATTGATGTCGGGATGCGCGCGCTCCAGCGCCGCGATCTTCTCCTCGACCGCCTTGGCGACGTGCACTTCGCTGGAATGCTTGGCGCGCTGCACCTCGAAGGCCACCACGGACTTATTGTTGATGCGCGCAACCTGGCGAATATCAGCCGCGCCGTCCTCGACCGTCCCAAGATCGGCTAGGCGCGCCGAACGGCCGCCGGGCAGAATGACTTTCGCTTCGCGCAAATCCTCCACCGTCTCGGCGCTGCCCAGGGTGCGGATGGATTGTTCCGCGGCGCCGATGGTGCCGCGCCCGCCGGGCCGGTCGACGTTGAGAATGCGCAGTTGACGGCTGACGTCGGTCGCGGTGATGCCCAGCGCCATCAGGCGGTCGGGGTTGAGGTTGACGCGGATCTCGCGGTCGATGCCGCCCGAACGCGTCACCACGGCGACGCCGCGCGCCGTCAGCAGTTCACGCGAGATTTCGTTGTCGATGAACCAGCTCAGGTCGCGCTCGCTCATATGGGGCGCTTCCACGGCGTAGGTCAGCAATACGCCGTCGCGGTTGTCGACGCCCGCCACGACGGGCTCGTTGATGCCCGCCGGCAGGTCGGGGCGAAGCTTGGTGACGGCGTCGCGCACATCGTTGACCGCCTTCTCCGGATCGACGCCGTAGACAAAGTCGGCGACGGTCTGCGAGACGCCGTCCCTTAATGTCGAGCGCAGATGCTTGATGTCGCCGATGCTGATCACGGCATCTTCGATCTTGCGGGCGATCTGGGTTTCCATTTCCGACGGCGCCGCGCCGGGCTGCGTGACCGTGACGATCACCACCGGCACTTCGAGGTCGGGTTCGTGGTTGATGCGCAAGGCATTGAAGCCCCACCAGCCCGCGAGCGTCGTGGCGATGAACAGGATGATCGTGGGCACCGGATTGCGGATCGCCCAGGCCGAAATATTCATGCCGTCCCCCCTCCGTTCCCGGGGCTACGCTACGCGCTATTCTTTGGCGGTACTCGCATTGCCCGCGGTCTGCACGGCGACCACGTCGCCGTCATGCAGGAAACCCGCGCCCGTCGTGATGACGTGTTCGCCGGGCTCAAGCCCTTCGGTGATCTGCACCCAGCCGTTCTGGCGCGCGCCCGCGCCGACCGTGCGCAGGATGACGTGGTTGCGCGGCCCGATGACAAAAACGCCGGCTTTGCCGTCGCGCCAGATCACGGCGGCGTCGGGCACCGCGACCGCCACGGCTTGGGAGGTGAGAATTTCAGCGCGCGCGAACATGCCCGGCTTCAGCGGCGAGCCCTGCGGCAGTTCCACGTGCACGGTGCCAAGCCGTGTCTTCGGATCCACCGTCGGCGCGATGGCGCGCACCGTTGCCGTCACGGTGGGCATATTTTCCTGGGTGATGCGGGCCTTTTGGCCCACCCGCACCAAGCCGAGATCGGTTTCCGGAATCTGCGCATCCAACTCCAGGCGGCTGTCGCGCACCATGCGGAAAGCCTCGCGGCCCGCCGCGACCACGTCGCCGATCAAAATCGACCGCTTCGAGATATAGCCGTCGACGGGCGCGACGATGCTCGTCGCCACCAGGCGGGCTTTCATCTCGTCGCGTTGCGCTTCGGCCATGGAGAGTTTCGCCGCCGCGGACAGCAGCTTCGTCTCGCGGTCTTGGGCGCTCTGCGCGCTGATGTTGCCGCGCGCCACAAGCTCCTTGGCGCGCACGTTTTCCGACTCGGCGAATTTCAGGTTGGCCTGGGCTTCGCGCACGGCGCCCTCGGCGTGGCGGAACTGCGCCGAGATCACGGTGTTGTCGATCTGCGCCAGAAGCTGGCCCTTTTTGACGACATCGCCTTCCTCGACCGGCACGGCCACCACTTTCAAGCCGCTGATCTCGGTGCCGATGGACAGATCTTGCCAGGCCACGACGCTGCCCGTGACGATGATGTTGCGGTCGATGGCCTGTTTGCTCGCCGCGACGGTGGACACGGTCAGCGCGGGTGGAACGTCCTTCGCCTCCGACGCAGGCGCGGAACCGTCGCAACCCGCGAGCAGCGGCAGACAAAGCGCGGCGGCGAAAACCGCGGCGCTGAAATGCGTACTAAAAAGCCGGCGGCGATGCGCAGATGGCGCCACGTCGCGGCCGGAAACGGACAAACCCATGGACGTCACTCAGGTTGGTTGGTTGACGGGTGACAAAAGGCTGACCAGCGCGCCAGTGAATAGCGCCTTTCGCAACATCGTAAAATGCTCTTCTTGCCAATCGGAACAGCAAGTTATGTGCCACGGTTATGCATTATCTTTAAAATATTGATTTTAAAAGAAATTTTGGGAAAAAGGACACGAATGGACGGTTGCGAACGCCGCCAACTAGTGGAATATTATAAAAAAGATTAGCGGGATTGGGGCATGCACTGGGGCGAAGAGTCAGCACCACGATCACGACGTGGCCGCGGACGGTTTGTCAGGACGCGCGCCGTCGCCTGTCGCCTGAAACATCAATATCACCAGAGACTTAGCCGCGTGCGCAGCAGGGTTTATTATGGTTGAGACAGAAGCTCTGTTCAGCGCCGTGCTCGATGCCACGGCCGACGCCGTGATGGTGACCGACCGGGGCGGCTTCATCCGCCGGGTCAATCCCGCCTTCGAAAAGCTGACCGGTTTCGAGCCCGGGAGTCTTGTGGGCCGCGACGCGCGCGACCTCTTCGCCGAGATCAACGATCCCGAGTTCTGCGCCGAGTTGTGGGAGCAAGGCGAAACGCCGCGCTACTACCCCTCGGTGCGCTCACTGCATGCCGACGGCCGCGCCCAGGTGCATGCCCTCAGCATGACATCGATCGCCGACGGCGCCGGCAAGCCGAGCCAGTTCGTCGCCGTTATCCTTTCGGAATCCTTCCAGACCGATGCCGCCACCGGCGAAACGCGCCGCGTCGGGCACGACGCGCTCACCGGCCTGCCGGACCGCAGCATCCTCGCCGACCGCGTCGGCCAGAACATCCTGAACGCCAAGCGCGCGAATAAATCCATTGCCCTGCTGGTCATGGGTCTCGACCGCTTCACGCTGATCAACGACGCGCTTGGTTACGCCGCCGGCGATCAGATGCTGCGCGAAGTCGCCGAACGCCTGGCGAAAGTCATCCGCGTATCGGATACGGCGGCGCGCCTCGACGGCGACAAGTTCGCGGTGATGACGCCCATCGCCGCCATCGACGACAGCGTGATCGTGGCCGAGAAAGTGCTGAACGCCATCAAGAAACCTTTCCAGCTCAAGGGCGAGGAGGTTTTCGTCACCTTCTCCATCGGCATCAGCATCTATCCCACCGACGGCGAGGATTTCGACGACCTGTTGAAAGACAGCCTGTCGGCCATGCAGTACGCCAAGCAGGACGGCGGCAGCCAGTACCGGTTCTTCGCCAGCGAGATGAACGCCAAGGCCAAGAACCGCCTGGAGCTGGAAAAGCGCATGCGCGCGGCGCTGGCCAATGAACATTTCGTGCTGTTCTACCAGCCCAAGGTCGAGCCCAAGACCAACCGCGTCAAAGGCGCCGAAGCGCTGATCCGCTGGCGCGACCCCGTGCACGGCATGATCGGCCCCGGCGAGTTCATTCCGGTGGCCGAGGAAACCGGCCTGATTGTCGATATCGGCACCTGGGTCATGCGCAAGGCCTGCTTCCAGACCAAGGCCTGGCAGGATGCCGGTTACGCGCCCGTGAAAATGTCGGTCAACGTCTCGTCGATGCAGTTCAAGGCCAAAGACCTGCTGGACAAAGTGAAAGCCGCTCTCGCGGATTCAAAGCTCGATCCCAAATGGCTGGAGCTGGAAATCACCGAAAGCATGCTGATGAACGACGTCGAGGGCGCCATCGCCCGCATGCAGGCGGTGCGCGATTTAGGCTGCGGGTTGTCCATCGACGACTTCGGCACGGGCTATTCAAGCCTGAGCTATCTCGGCCGCTTCCCCATCACGACGTTGAAAATCGACCGCGCTTTCGTGAAGGACGTGCAGGAAAATCCGAACACCGCCGAAATCGCGCGCGCCATCATCGGCCTGTCGCGCGGCCTCAACCTGGAAGTCGTCGCCGAAGGCGCCGAACTCAAGGAACACATCGACTTCCTGAAGGATAACGGCTGCGACAGCATCCAGGGCTTCTTCTACTCAAAGCCCCTGGAAGCCCACGACTTCGAAGCCAAGCTGACGAAGATTAGCTAGCCGGCGGCCGACTGCAGATTTTCGTCGCCGCCCTTGGGGCGCTGGGTGGTTTTCCATCCGCCCGACAATTGGAACTGAATGACTTCGGCGATGTTGGTGGCATGATCGCCGACACGTTCCAGATTCTTGGTCATGAACAACAGGTGGGTGGAGCACTCGATCTCCTCCGCATCCTTCTTCGCCGCCTTGATCATGTCCTGGGACATACGCGAGATTACCTGACGCATGACGCGGGCCACCAGGTCGTCGATCTCGTGGTCGTGCTGCCAGACCATTTCGGCCTTCTGCGCATCGCGCGTGGTGAAGGAGTCCATGACATCGCGGATCGAACGCTGCGCCGCGACGCCCAGCGGCGCCATATCGGCGGGGATCTCGATGTTGGGATGGCGGGCGAGAATGAGGGTGCGCTTGGCGATGTTCTTGGCGTAGTCGCCGATGCGTTCCAGCGACCCGGCGATCTTCACGTTGCCGAAGACATAGCGCAGGTCGTTGGCCATGGGCTGACGGCGCGCGATAATGGAAAGGGCGCTCGCCTCGATTTTGCGCTCGCATTCGTCCAATTCCGGGTCGCGCGCGATGATCTTTTCGGCGGCGTCGACATCCCGCTTCATGAGGGCTGTCATGGCGGCCTGCAGCTGGGATTCCGCCAAACCGCCCATTTCCAGCACGCGGCGCTCAAGCTGAGCCAGATCGTTGTCGAAGGACGATACGGTGTGATCGCCGTGGTTCATGGCGGGCATTCCAATACTGTAAGACGGGGCTAAACTAACACAACTGGTCTACGGGAAATATGCCAGGGCTTCGTGACGGTCGCGTGAAATATTTGTGACGAACGCGCTCAAAGCCGCGCCTAGAACAGCTTACGGGCCTTGCCGCCGGAGCGCGGCGGCGCGGGCGGCGGCGCTGAACGAGGCTGCGGCGGCATCGGCAGGCTGTCCGGATCGAATGCTTGGGCCTTCGCGGTCTGCGCGCCCCTGCCCCTCCGCATCAGCCAGCGGGCGGCGACCGCCGAACCCACGGCCACGAGCAAGGGCACAACGATCAGGAACGGGCGCGGACCGAGCCCGCCATTAACCAGGAGATAGCTCAGCAGAAAAAGCCCGGCCGAGAGGAACGCGAGTTTCATGGGCGAAGCATGACATAGGCCCGGCGCGGCAGAAAGCCCGGCGGACCGCGAGGAACACGCGTTTTTCGTTGTGTTTGTCAGGCCTTACACCGAAGCTAGGCGGGGGATCTTGGGGGCCGGTGCATGACGCTATTACAGAGCCTTCTGGGGATCGCCGGGCTGGTCGGCCTCGCGTGGCTGGTCAGCGAGCGCAAACGCGGCGTGGCCTGGCGGCCCGTCGGCGTGGGCCTCGCGCTGCAGCTGCTCCTGGCGGTGATCCTGATCAAGGTGCCGGTCCTGCAAAGTTTCTTCGCGGTCCTGAACCGGGCGGTCACCGCCTTGAGCGAAGCGACCCTGGCGGGCACGTCGCTCCTGTTCGGCTACGTCGGCGGCGCGCCGCCGCCTTGGGCCACGACCGGCACGGGATCGAACTTCATCCTCGCCTTCCAGTCGTTCCCGCTGATCCTGGTCATCAGCGCGCTGTCGGCGCTGTTCTTTCACTGGAACATCATCCAGCCCATCGTGCGCGCCTTCGCCTGGGTGCTGCGCCGGACCATCGGCATCGACGGCCCCGCGGGCGTGGCGGCGGTCATGGATATCTTCGTCGGCATGGTGGAAGCGCCGCTGGTGGTCAAACCCTACCTGCGTGCCGAGTCCCGCACCGGGTTGTTCGTCATCATGACCGCGGGCATGGCGACCGTCGCCGGCACGGTGATGGTGCTTTACGCCACCATGCTGACTGGCATCATCCCCAACCCGCTGGGGCAGATTCTCACCGCCTCCATCCTCGCGACACCGGCGGCGATTGTGATCGCCTACATCATGGTGCCCGAAGATCCGGCGGCGCCCAAAGTGAGCGCGGACAGCGCCGAGATCATGCTCGCCCGCCAGCCGGGCGACAACATGATGTCGGTGATCACGCGCGGCACCATCGAGGGCGCGCAGCTGATCATCAACGTCATTGCCATGATGATCGTGCTGGTGGCGCTTGTCAGTCTGGTCAATCAGACCATCGGCCTTCTGCCCAACATGGCCGGCACGCCGCTGACTCTGCAGCGCATCTTCGGCTGGCTCATGTCGCCGCTGGCGTGGATGACCGGGATTCCGTGGTCCGAAGCGCCCGCCGCCGGGGCTTTGCTGGGCACCAAGACCGCCCTCAACGAACTCATCGCCTACAGCGACCTGTCGCAACTGCCGCCCGACGCCCTGTCGCCGCGCAGCCGGCTGATCATGAGCTACGCCCTGGCCGGCTTCGCCAACTTCGGCTCGCTCGGCATCATGATCGGCGGCCTCTCCGCCATGGTGCCCGAACGCCGCAGCGAAATCGTGCAATTGGCCCCTAAGGCGTTGATTTCCGGAACTTTAGCCACATGCATGTCGGGCGCCATGGTGGGCCTTCTGACCTGGGGTTAAGCTGGATTCTTAGGCCTTAAAGCGCTATGTGAACGCCGGAATCGGGTTCAGACCCGCGTTGAAGGCTTTCCATGGCTTACGCCGTTAAAGAGATTTTCTATACGCTGCAGGGCGAAGGCGCGAACACCGGCAAACCGGCCGTGTTCTGCCGCTTCGCCGGCTGCAACCTGTGGAGCGGCGTGGAGAAGGATCGCGCCGCTGCGGTTTGCCAATTCTGCGACACCGACTTTGTCGGCACCGACGGCGACGGCGGCGGCAAGTTCGCCGATGCGGACGCGCTGGCCGACGCGATCTCCAAGACGTGGAAGGGTAATGGCGGCGCACAGCGTTTCGTGGTCTGCACAGGCGGCGAACCGCTGTTGCAACTCGACCCCGCGCTGATCGCCGCGCTGCATGCGCGCGATTTTAAAGTCGCCGTGGAGACCAACGGCACCATCGCCCCGCCGCCGGGATTAGACTGGATTTGCGTCAGCCCCAAGGTCGCCGCCGATTTGGTGGTCACCGCCGGCGACGAACTCAAATTGGTGTACCCGCAGGCTGGCGGTGCGCCGGAGTGCTACGAAGGTTTGGCTTTCGCGCACTGGTTCCTGCAGCCCATGGACGGACCGGCGCGCGCGGACAACAGCCGCAAGGCCATCGACTATTGCCTGGCGCATCCGAAGTGGCGCTTGTCCATGCAAACTCATAAGTACTTAGGAATTCCATAAACGCTATGTCAGGCCGTTTCCATATCGTCAAAGAGTTCGGTTTCGAAGCCGCGCACACCTTCGGGCACAAGCCGCTGGGCCACGAGAACACGCGGGTGCACGGCCACTCGTTCAAGGTCGAAGTGGCGCTGAGCGGCGAGCCCGACGCCGACACCGGCTGCGTCGTCGACTTCGAGACCGTGACCGAGGCCATCAACGGCGTGCGCGCCAAACTCGATCATCATTTCCTCAACGACATCGCCGGCCTCGGCACGCCGTCCCTGGAAAACCTCGCGCGCTGGATCGCCGGCGAGCTGCGCCCGCACTTTCCGCAATTGTTTAGCGTCACCGTGCGCCGCCCGACCTTGGGCGAATCCTGCTGCTTCGAAGTGGCATGAGTTCATCTACAAAATGTGTGGTGCTGCATTCGGGCGGGCTTGATTCCACCGTCTGCCTGCTGCTCGCGCGCAAGCATGGGCGCATCCCTTACAGCCTCGGCGTCGGTTACGGCCAGAAGCACGACGTTGAACTGGCCTACGCCGCGCGCCAATGCGCGCGGTTCGGCATCGACCGCCATGTGCTCGACGTCGCCTGGAAAAAACCCGAGATCGAAATTCCGAAAGACCGCAGCGTCGCCGAGATGAAGGCCGGCATCGCGCCGACCTTCGTGCCCGGGCGCAACGCCGTGTTCCTGGCCCTGGCCTGCGCCGAAGCCGCCGGCATCGGCGCGACGGAAGTGTGGCTGGGCGTCAACGCCGTGGACTATTCGGGCTATCCCGATTGCCGGGAATCTTTTCTCGGGGCCTTCCGCACCATGTGGGCCGAAGCCGTGCCGAACCCGCCGCGTATCGTGGCGCCGCTCGTGACTCTCACAAAACCTGAGATCGCGGCCCTCGCCCGCGTGCTGGGCCTGAAGCCCGGCGACACCTGGAGCTGCTACGCGCCCGACACCTCAGGGCCCGAGCCCAAACCCTGCGGCCATTGCGACGCGTGCCTCTTGCACCATCACGCCTGGGCCGAAGCGGATAACGTGCAGGCCGTCGCGCCCGCGCTTTAGAATTTCCCCGCCAGCGTCACGCCAAAGGTGCGCGGCAGGCCGGGAAACACTTCCATGAAACCGAAGCTGGCGTTGGACAGTCCGGCGGTGAAGTATTTTTTGTCGGCGATGTTTTTCATCCAGGCCATGACGCTGTAGCGTCCGTCGCCGGTCTCATACTTCAGATGGCCGTTCATGAGCCAATATCCGTCCTGACTCAAAGCGCGGTTGTTGTCGGCGGAATAGAAGTGCGCGCCGGTGAAGGAGAAGTCCGTCTGCGCCGACACGCGCCCGCTCCTCAAAGGAATGGTGTAGCGCACGATGCCCGCGAGACTGAATTCCGGCGACGAGGCGGTGCGGTTGCCGGCGAAATTGGTGGCCGGATTGGCCGGGTCCAACTGGAAACGGACATATTCGGCGTCCAGCAGCCCGGTTTTGAGCTGCAGGAACATGGCGTCGATGGGCGCGAAGGCCACTTCGGCTTCCAGCCCTTTCACACGCGTCTTGCCCGCGTTGGACAATGTCTGCAGCGTGGCCGCGGAACCGGGGATCATCACCGACACCTGCTGGTCGGTGAAATCATAGTAAAAGCCCGCTGCTTCGAAACTCAAACGCTTGTCCGCCGTGGACCCGCGCACCCCAATCTCATAACTGGTGACATATTCGGGATTGACGATGTTGGCTTCGAGCGGCGAGAACAACGCGCCGCCGTTGAAGTCGCCGCCTTTGAATCCGTGCGCAACGCCTGCATAGATCAAAATGTCGTCAAACGCTTCATAGGACACGATGCCGCGCCCGCTCCAGCGGCCCCAAGCGCGGCTGACGTGCGTGGGCGGAATGGTCGGGAAAAGCGCGCGCGCGAGGGTCGCGGGCTGATTGGCGAAAGCCGTACCCAAGCCGGTGGCGTCGAAAATATAGGCCTGCGTATCCGCCGTGCGGCGGTCATGTGTCCAGCGCACGCCGCCGGTGACGGTCACGCGCGGCAGCACCATGTAGTTGGCTTCACCGAAGGCGGCGTAGCTTTCCGTCTGTTGCGCGAGAGCCGACGCCAGACCCTCTTCCACCGGGAAGAATCGCGACAGCGCGCCCGGACCAAAGGCATTGAGCGTGAACGCCTGAAAGGCCTTCAAGTCGTCCGTATAGTAATTCGCACCGGCGATCCACGAGAACGGTCTGCCCGGGTTCGACGCCGCGCGCAGTTCCTGGCTGAATTGATGGAACGACGATTTCACGTCCGTCTTCAGGGCCGACAACGGCGCGACATCGGAATCGTTGGTGAGCTTGCGGTCGTTGGCGTCGTATTGGGTCTGCGCAACGACGCTGAAATTCCGGCCCGTCCAAGTGACCGTACCTCCGCCGCCCCACGTGTTCACATGGTCGAAGGACGGGATGTTGGTGAAACTCTCGCGCAGGTTCGGCGTATCGGTGAACCCGAAGAAATCCGAACACAGGCCCACGCGGGACACCGTCACGCCGGCGGGGCACAGCACGCCCAACTGTTTGCCGGGCGTGATGTCGCTATGGTTCTCGCCGCCGCGCACGGTGAGCAGCACATCCCACGCCTCGGCGATAACGCGGAACTGCGCGCGGCTCGCCCAGATATCCACTTCGCCCTGACGCTTGATGCCGCTGGCCGGCGTGCGGTTGGTGACATAGCCGTCGCGATTGAGGGTCTGCGCGGCGATACGCACCGCCGCGTCGTCACTCACGTTGAAACCGACCGCGCCGTCGAGATTGATTTCATCGAAGCGCCCGTAGGTCGCCGACGCGCGCGCGTTGAAACCGGCCGCGGGATCGGGACGCGCGGAGATAAAGTTGATGACGCCGCCCGTGGTGTTGCGGCCGAACAGCGTCCCTTGCGGACCTTTGAGAATCTCAATGCGGTCCAGGTCCATAAGGCCGAAGCCATAAGCGACACTGGAGCCCTGATACACCCCGTCCACATGGATGCCGACCGGCCCGGCCTGGTTGGCGTTGAAGGTGGTATTGCCGATACCGCGCAGGAAAATGTTCGGCGTGGAGAACCCGAGAATGGAATTCCACATCAAGTTCGGCGTCTGCTGCGCGATTTCGGGGCTGGTGGTGTAAGCAAGACCCGCCAGGTCTTCGGCGCGATAAACCGTCACCGCCTGCGGCACCTCGGACAACACCTCGATACGCTTGCGGGCCGTGACGGTGATTTCTTCCACAACCGCCGCGCGCTCGGCCGCCGTCGCCGCGGCCCCGGATAAAACACCAGATAAAGCACCGGCCATAACCGCCGCGCCGCGGACGCCGCGAACGTGGTGCGGTGGCCGCGGCCTGCCGCTGACAAAGTTTTTCAAGATGTACCCCGACTCGAACTTGTAGGACGCGTCTTCAACCTACCGGCGTGCGCGTCTTTCCCACCCCACCCGCTTCGGCGGATATTCCGCCGCGGCGCCGCCGTTGGATCCCCCTCCAATGGCACGCGTAGTTTGCTAAATCCAAAGTACGGAATCACGTGGTAAATGAGTACTTTAGGTTGGAAAACACGACAAAATGGGGGGTTCGCCCCGGGCCGGCGCAACCTCCACGAGCGATCCCTTGTAACGACAAGCGTTGATTCAAAAATCGCCGTCCCGTATTGTCCGGGAGGTTCAGAGGCAAAACAAACTGCTAAAGTGCCCGAACCGTGGGGACACCGCGATTCGCCGGATTGTCCGCGAACGCGCAGGTGTAATGGGCCGATGCAGACCGATCTGACAGATATCCTGTCCGACTTGGGTTCGCTGAACAGCAAGGACGCGTTCAAGCACAAGCTTGACCGGACCTTCCGCGATTTCGGCTTCAACCTCTATTGTTATGTCGGCGTTAAAGGCGAGCTCGGCCGCGAGCCGTCGAGCACGCGCTCACCCGACGACGCGATTTTCCTCACCAATGTTCCGACAACCTGGACCGATCGTTATCTGGAGCAAAATTACCAGGACGACGATCCGATCATCCGCGAGTGCCTGGCCGCGCGCCTGCCGTTGAAGTGGACGGAACGCATTAAAAATTCAGTGCGTTCGGACCGCGAGGACATGGTGCTGGCCGACGCGCTCGACTTCGGCATCCGGCGCGGCTTCACCGTGCCGATCCATGGTCCGGGCGGCGAGATGGGCATCATGAGCCTTTATTCCGACCTCACCGATGCGTCGTTCATGCGCGCGCTTCAAGCGACGCAACACGACCTGCACGTGATGTCGATCCACTTCCACGACGCGGTGCAAAAGAAACTCGCCTGCGGCGAAAGCATTCCCAAGCCAATGCCGCTGACGGAACGTGAAGTCGAAATCCTGCGCTGGACCGCGATTGGCAAGACCGCGTGGGAGATCGGATCGATCCTGAAGATCTCCGAGCGGACGGTGAACTTCCACCTGCAAAACCTCATGGGCAAGCTGGGCGTGCACAATAAGACGCACGCCGCCGCCAAGGCCATGAGCTTCGGCCTGATCCACGCCGCTTAAGCGGCGCTCAATCCAACTTATCAATGGCGCAGGCGCGGCTTGATGCGGGCCGTGATCTCTTTCTTCGGCCGCAGCGTGATCATCGGCGACAACTCGGGATTTGATTCCGAGGTGATACTGACATCGAAGCGGCGCAGCAGCATCGCGAGCACCATCTGCATTTCCATGGTCGCGAAACCCGAACCCAGGCACACGCGCGGGCCGGCGCCGAAGGGCAGGTACGCGAACTTCGGGCGCTTGGCGACGTATTCCGGCAGGAAGCGGTCGGGGTTGAATACCGTGGGATCGTCCCAAATGCTGGGATGATGATGAATCAGATACTGCGAGATCAGCACCGTGGTGCCGGCCTTGATGGGCTGGCCGCAGATATCGTCGTCGTTGACGGCGACGCGCGCGAACCACCAGATCGAGGGGCGCAGGCGCGCCACTTCCTGGATCACGCGTTTGGTGTAGTCCATCTGCTTCAGATCATCCGGCGTCGGCACGCGGCCCGCCAGCACCATGTCCGCCTCGTTGCGCAGGCGTTCCAGGCACGCCGGGTGCTGCGCGAGGAAATGGAAAGCCCACGACAGCATGACCGCGGTCGTCTCGTGTCCCGACAGCAGCAACGACAGCACTTCGTCGCGCAGCTGCTGATCGTTCATGGCCTCATGCGTCTCGGAATCACGGGCGTCAATGAGCACGCCCAATAAGTCATCGCCCGACACGCCGCTGGCGCGGCGCTCGCGAATCACGCGCCACACGACCCGATCGAGAGTCTGCACCGCGCGGTCGTAGGCGCGGTTCCTGGCGGTCGGCAGCATCTCCGTGAGGCGCGTGAGGTTCCAGACGCGTTCGGCGCTGACTTCGTTGCCGACCATCAGCGCGTCGGAGAACGCCTTGGCTTCGCTTTCTTCCATGCCGTTGCCGAACATGGTGCGCAGCGCCACTTCCAGCGTCAGGAACGACATGTCCTCGGAAAGGCTGAATTCGTCCTGGCTGGCGGCGCGCTTGTCCCACTGCGCGACGTGCTCGGACGCGACATCGGCCATGGTGCCGGCCATGGCTTCGACGCGCTGGCGGAAGAACGACGGCGCGATCAATTTCCGCTGCTGCGTCCACAATTCGCCTTCGCTCAGAAACAAGCCTTCGCCGAGAATCGGCTTCAGCTTATCGAGCATCGGGCTCTTGCGGTAATTCCGGTAATTGGTCTGAAGCACGTGCTCGACGTGCGCCGGGTGGTTGAGGAGATATGCGTTGCTCATGAAGACCTTCATCGGAATAAAGTCGCCGTATTCCTTAGCCGCGCGCTCAAGAAAGGCGAGCGCGTTGGAGCGCAACATCGGCAAGACGCCCAAAATCGGATAGCCCTTTGGACCTTTGCACGGGCCAGTGGGAACCTTGTGCTCTGACATTCTCGAAGAAACTCCCTTACACCGGTCGCACCAGTGTACGGCCTTTTGCGCCCTCTTAGAATCTTGACCTATGAACTCTCGCTTAGGCCGCCGCCTTCAGCGGCATCGCGGCGCCGAGCGCAGGCAGTTGGCCCGGATCGAAGGCCGGGCGCCCGCCGAGGCGCATCCGGCGCACGTTCAAGTCGGAGACGTCGGCATAACCCGAGATGGCTTTGGTCACGCCGATCTGCAGCGGCGGGCCGAAGCGCTGAGTCAGCAGACCGGCGCGTTTCAGGATGCGCTCGAACCGCACGTCGGCGACCGCGACGATGCGCGAAATCTTCCGGCGGGCGGCAAACGTGAAAAGCTGATCGAGCAGCAGGTTGGTGACGGTGTTGATGGTGCCGAGCGATTCGTTGTTGGCCATGCGCTTGGAGACCGCGAAGCGGCTGATCTCCCAGACATCCTCCGCTTCCGGCGCCGGCATGCCGTAGAGCAACTCGGGGAACACGTCTTTCAGCATGTAGGGCCGCGTGGTCTGCAGCAGACGCCACGAGCCCAGCACTTCGCCTTGATGTTCGCAGACGATGTAGACCGGATCGAGATCGTCGAACATGTCGCGTTCTTTGCCGGCCTGAGAACCGACTTCCCAATCCAGGCGCTCTTTGAAGACCTCATGGCGCAGCTTGAACATGCCATCCAGTTTGCGCGACGCATCGGCGGTCGCTTCAGGCATTTCGATGATCGAGGCAAGCATGGACCCGGCTCCCCAGTGGGAATTGTTTCGGGTCAAGATCACCATACGGTTAAGGGTGCTGAGACCTGTCAGTTCTGACAGGTCTCAGCCCTTACTAAAGAGGTGCAGAGTTTCGGAACGACCGCGGGCTGCACACCCACCGAATCCAATAAATGTGCAGTTTTTACAGTGAGTTAAGGCCAGGGATGCGACGGCGGTTTAACCCTGGACTCGCGCCTTCCGGAGGCCCTTCGGAGCGCCAAAAAACGGTGCAAACGACCGCGATATCTGACCTCTCCTCAATCGGGACGTGCAGGTCGCGAACATAAGCCCGCTCAAGGGGTGTCGTTTGTCGGTCATGGAACTTGGAGTCGGACAATGACGCATCACGCCAAAGCCTTGCCCGCGAAATGGGCGAGCAAAGCCCTGCTATCACCCGCCCCGGCGGTCTCTAAAACCTCGGCCTTGAACGGATCCGCCGCGATCGCCCTTGGCATCGCCTTGCGCTATCTCGCCCTGAAGCGAGAGACGGCGCCGCGCGCTATGCCGTCCCGCGGGCCGCGGCCCGTGGCCCAGCGGCCCACCTTGCGTATCGTCACCTGAAATCCCGCGCGGGCTTCCGAGCGATGATTCCCGTCAGCCCGTCACCCGCATGCGGCCGACGCCGGCGTTGCTTCGCCGCGTTTCGCTTCGCCGCCGTGCCGCGCTTTAAAGCGCCGCGCTTCGAACTGGTTTATCTCTCGCCGGGACACGGTCGCGGGTGGCGCATGGCAACGGCGGAGCGTCTCACCGTGCTGCTGCTTGGTCTTTACCGAGCGGTCGCCAACACCAACACAACGACAGCCGCTCAACGGCTGCACATTCATAGGGAAATGGAGCCTAGGCATGACACATACGGCGGAATTTTCGCCGACTGGCCTGATCCGGGGGGCACTGAGCAGCCGGTCTGACCAGGCATTGTCGGCGCTGGAATCCCGCACCGCGCATTCCTGGATGATGGCTTTGGACCGGGCCAAGGTTCTGCCCGAAACCGCTGCTGCTGCGCCCAACGCGGCGGCCGTGCGGTTGTTCGTCAAAGCCAGCGCCGGCGCGCGCATCACCGACGTCGACGGCACCAGCTTCATCGACGTGGGCCTCGGCGACGGCGCGCTGGTGCTCGGCCATGCCCATCCCGCCGTGCAGCAGGCGATTGTCGCGCAGAGCATGCGCGGCTGGCACTTCGACCTGCCTGCGGACGGGCAGCTTGAACTTGCGCGGCTCATTCAGACGGCGGGCGCGGCCAACGAACGCGTGGCGCTGTGCAATTCCAGCGACGACGCGGTCGCCTACGCCATCGGCGCGGCGCGCGCGTTTACCGGCAAATGCCTGATCGCGACGTTCACCGGCCTTCACGGGAACAGTATCCCCGGCGCCGACGACACCACGGCCACCGCGCATCTCACGGTGCTGCCTTACGGGCATCCCGCGGCGCTCGACCAGATCCGCCGCCGTCACCACGAACTGGCGGCGGTGATCGTTGAACCCGTGCGCGGCGGCGATCCCAACCTCGACCGCGCGGCGTGGCTGCACAGCCTGATCGCCACATGCCGCGAAGCCGGCGTCGCCGTGATCCTTGACGAACGCCAGACCGGATTCCGTCTGGCCTACGGCGGCGCGCAGGAACTGCTGGGCCTGCTGCCGGATCTGGTGATCTACGGTAAGACCGTGGGCGGCGGCTTGCCTCTGGGCGCCGTGGCGGGACGCGCGGATGTCATGGCCTCCACGCAGGACCACAAAAAGACGGAATCGCCGCCTCCGGCGTTGGCCAACCCTTTAAGCGTCACCGCGGGAACAGCGGCATTGGGGCATCTCCATGCGCGTCGGGCGACGCTGTATCCGGCGTTGAATGAAGCCGGGCGAACGCTGGCCGAGCAGTTTAATGCTTTTGCCCAGGCTCACCACATGCCGGTGGAAATGCGCTGCGCGGGTTCGATCTTCCGCATCGTTTTCGCAAGCACGGTGAAGGCGCCCGAATGGGCCGCGACATTCCGCGCCGCAGAGGCCGCCTTCAACGTGCTGGTGCTAAATCGCGGCGTACTGATGCTGACGTCGCAGCGCGGCTTCCTGTCGACGGCGCATACCGGCGCCGACCTCGACAACGTGCTGAAGGCGCTGACGGAGTCCCTGCGCGACGTCCGCGATGACGGACTCTTCACACAGCGCGGCGCCTAGAGCACTACTTCGGGCCGGGCTTCTTAGGGAAGATATCCGGCTTCTGCGGAAACAGCGTTTTGTCGCGTTCGCGATAAAATTCCACGTCTTTGTTCTGCAGCGCGGCTTCCATTTCGCCGCAGCCCTTGCTCACCATCTCGACAGGAACTTTGTTCGCGTCCGCGGCCTTTTTGCGCAGGTCGTCGCCGAGACATGACGCATTGAATGTCGCGCGTATGCTCTCCACCAAGCTCTCCGGACATTGCGCGGGCGCGACCGGCTCGCGTGTCACATGGGGCGGATAAGCGCCCTCGATCACCGGATTGACGCCGATCATCAGGCCGATGGCCGGCGGACTGACGGAAACTACCGCGCCTTTGTCGTCCTTCAAAGCCAGCGTGTAGCAATGCAATGCAAGGGCCGGCGTCGAGGCGAACGCGCCCACGCAGATCATCGTCCTCAACAAAAAGCGCATTACTTCTTCCATAATATAAAATGGGTGAACGCAGTCGCATGGAGTTCAACGTGAGATTGATTTACAGACGGTCGACCTCGAATTCTTTCTCAAGATTGATCGAAATCAATCGGACTCACGTACTCCTTAATATACAAAATGCTTTCTCTTACCGCCAGCCTGCGCGGCAGCCACTCAAACTGTCTCGGAAGGAAGACGCAGATTTCTCCTGTTAGGTCGTACGAGCCGTTTATGAGCCCCGATGTACTAGCCGCGGCGAACCTTATGCGCCGATCAGCACTCCGCCAAGCACGGCGGAGTGCTGCGCACCTTAAAGACGATAGTGGCGTTGCAGGCCTGATAATCGCGACGATTATAATGATTGTGTCGTTCAGCGCATTGTCCGTTTTCCTGAGCAAACACGCGGGTCCGGCGCGTGACCTCGAGAAACTGCGGAATGTCGGCGACCACGAGACAATGCTCAAGGCCAGCCTGCTGGTTCATTCCCATCAGTTCGACGAAGTGCCCTGTCCCGATACCGATCAGGACGGCGACGAGGATGCATGTTCCGGAGGAGCGACGAGCTCCGGCACCCTGCCATGGACCACGCTCGGAATTTCCAGAAACGAAGCGATTGATGCTTACGGCACGTACTACACCTACGTCGTCGCGGACGCCGCAAAGGAATTTTGTGTTTCCGTCCCCAACGACTACGACGGCGCCGCTGATCCCGAGTTTACCGGAGACACAGTTCCCTTTGACGGTCTTCAGGTGGTGGCGACGACGGCGGGAGCAACAGGCACGAGTGTTCCCTTCGCGGTCATCAGTCACGGCAAGAATCGCCTCGGCGGTATTTCCAGCAGCAACGCGCCGCTCTCAGAGCCGCCTGTTGGGTCCAATGAATTAGTCAATGCTACGGCAAATCCAACGACGATCTACACCGGGCCCTATGACTCGGACACGGACACCTACTTCGATGACACCGTGTGGGCCCCGGTCACCAGCGATCTCGCAGACGTTTGCGAACAGAAGACCCAGGGTGGGGCGCTCAACGCCGCCCTCACCGAAGACTTCTCCGGCGCTGACGGCGACATTGACCAGGACAAATTCGAAACAACCAATGGCGGCACGGAAGTCCAGCAGGAAGGCGGTCAAGCGGTGTTCTCCGACGCGACCGCCTACCTGACGACGGCGGCCTCGTACGTCCTGAACTCGACGGAACGGCCCCTCTATATTTCGGCCGAGTGGACCCCGGATTTCGGCGCGACCAACGGCGGCTTCTCGATCGTCACGCGCGCGGAAGCCACACCGAGCGCCGGCGTCTTCGATCCCGGCATTACTTTCCGGTTTTTCGACGGTACGGGAGCGAGCGGCGCCAATAGCATTTCGATCATGGATAACGGCGCCCAGGTCGCAAGCTTCGTCTCTGCGGACAATTCGTTCACGATGACTTTCGGCGAAACCTACCTGCTCGAAGTGTACGACAATGGCGACGAAGTCTGGATGCAGATCACACAGAAAAGTCTGACCAGCAATCGCGCGTCCGCCTACGCAACAAACATAACCGGCGATACCACGGGCACGCGCACCGCCTTCGTCAACGGCACAGCCTCGGAAAGCCGTCTCGATACGATTGTCGTCGGCGGGCCGATGATGGCCATGGACACTCTGGGCGTCGGCCATGCCCAGGCCAGCGGCAATGGCGAGAACGGCACGACGACCGGCAGCATCACGCTTGAGGGCTGGTTCAAACCGCGATCACTGCCGACCGGCGCCAATACCGCCACGCTGATTTCGCAATGGGACAGTGCGCAGCTCACCCGGAGCTCCCACCGCCTCTACATGACGTCGGGGGGCGCGTTGTCGCTATCGCTCGGCGATGGGACCGCCACAACCGACACCGAGGCGCTCGGCGCGTCCCTCAGCGCCGGGGAATGGACCCATGTCGCCGTCACCTATGATGACGAAACCACCTTCGGCGCCATCACCGTCTACATCGACGGCGCGCTCATAAGCACCATTACGGGTACTGCGAGCAGTCCCATCTTGTCGGGCAACGCCATCCGGACCGCGCAAGAGCAATTCATGGTGGGCGCGGACCATGCCGGCGTTAATGCCGCGGACGCGACCGGAAATTTTTCACAAAATACATTCGATGGCCTAGTCTCGGATATCAGGGTGTGGGATGACGTACGAACCGCGACTGAGATTTCCGATTGGTACGATCGCCGCCTGCCGATCGTGGATGCCTCTACCATCCTCGATAACCTTGTCGTCAACTGGAGGTTTGATCTCGAGTCCGGCGGGTTCGCCGCCACGCAGGTCGAGGACAGACCGGCGACGATCGGCGCCGACGGGGATCTCTTGCGCGGGTCCGTATGGGCGGGCGCACTTCTCAACATTCACCGCACCGTCTCCACCGACGTCTGCGATGGGTTCCGAGTCGGGGCTTTCCGCTGCGACTTCCGGGATGTGGTGAGCGGTCTTACGGTCACCGGCGAGGATCTGGCCGGTCTGGTGACGTTCTACGCGAAGGCCTGGGGCGGAGGCGGCGGCGCCGATACGGCGGGTGGCGCCAGCCCCCCCAACGACGGCGGCGGCGGCGGCTATGCGGGCGGGCTTTTTCTGAACACCGGGGGGAATTTGACCATCACGGTCGGCGCCGGCGGCGCCAGCGGAGCAGCGGGCGTCAACGGGGCCGATTCCTTCCTCGATCAGGACGCCCAGCGGGTGACCGGTAATAATGGTGTTCGTGGGACCAACGCGGGAGATGGAAATTCCGGTATTGGCGCTACCACCGGTACGCTCGTCACCAGCGTCGTCGACCCGACAGTCGCCGGCGCCAATCGCCGGCCGGGATGCGTACCCGCCATAGCTGTTGTCGGGAACCCATGTACCGATGAGCACTACACGACAACCGGCGCTCCCATTGCAGAACCGGGATACGGCGCTGACGGACCACTGGCCGATCACGCCACCGGGCAAACGGGTGCGGTCATTCTGTTCTGGTAAATTGCACGGACGATAGAATCCGGCGTCAGCCCCGAGGCGTTTCATGCGCATCCCCGGAGCGGCCGGCGCACCGCGGCGGAGAAACCGGCGACCCGGAATGCAGACCGAACAAACTGGGGTTATCGGTGGTGCGGGTAGAGGGACTCGAACCCCCACTCCAGAGGAACCTGATTTTGAGTCAGGCGCGTCTACCAATTCCGCCATACCCGCACTGGGCTTTGAGATACGCTCAAAGACGGGCGATGGAGATAGAACAGCGCGGCTGTCCTGTAAAGCGCTGGCTTAAAAAAGCGCGCGATTCCTGGCGATTCTAAAGTTCGAGGCGGCCCAGACGGGCGCCGTCCAGCGTGGCGTGCATCATCCGGCGCGGCGACAGCGCGTCGCCGATGACGTGGATTTCCTTCACCAGGTCTTTCAGTTGCGCCGCCAGCCCGTCCACCGGCTGGCGGCCGTCGACCACCACTAGGCTATCCACATCGGCCACCACGGACTCCGCCCGCGTCAGGCTATGGCGCACCTTCAATGTCCGGCCTTCCAGACGCACCGCCGCCGTCAGCGGACGCATGACAACCCCGCGCTCACTGAGACGTTTCAGCAAAAGATTGAGACTGGCGGGTTCCACGGCCTGCCCCGGCGCCGCGGTTTCGCACAGCAGCGCCACCGTATGCCCGTTGCGGGCGAGATAGTCGGCGACGATC
>JAIEMI010000115.1 GCA_019752235.1 Rhodospirillaceae bacterium | reverse complement strand
TGGTGATGAAAGCCGCAGCGGAACTGCGCAAGGCCGCGACGCTTGATAAAAAGCGTTATGCCGAGCTGTCCGGCGTGGCCGACTATCTGGAAAGTATCATCCACGAGACCGAACTCGGTTATGGCGATCCGCTGTTTCCTGAACCGTCGGCGGGCGGACAGATGTCGGCCGAGGATGAGATTAGAAAAATGATCAAGCCGTTCAAGGTACGCCTCAGCCGTTGAGGCGGGTACATTCATGACGGCACCATCTGCGATTAAAACGTCCGCGCCGGACCGGTCCGACTTCGCACAGCTGACGGTGCAGACGTGGCTGGAAGCCCTGCCGTCGCCGGCCGTTGTGCTGGATGGCGACATGGTGCTCGTCGCCGCCAATGGCCGCGCCGAAGACATGTTGCAAAGCTATCCAGCCTCGGTTGTGGGAGCGATCGTCAACGGGCCGTTCCGTTCCATCGCCGACCGCGTGCGCCGAATCGCCGGCATTGAAACGCAGGCGTGGTTCGAACATCCCCTGGGCGGGACTTGGTATTACGTCACGGCATATCCGGTTCAGGCGCGCGCCGACGGGCCGGTGCTACAGGTGGTCATTGCCACCGACATCACCCGTCAGAAACACGCCGAGTTTGAAATCCGCGAGAGCGAAGCGCGCTTGGAAGAAGCTACGCGTATCGCGCAACTTGGTACGTATAAGGTCTATTGGGATACCGAGGCGGTTCAATGGTCACCGCATATGTACGTGCTGCACGGCCTTTCGCCGGACTCCTTTGTCCACACGCCGGACTCCTATCGCGAGATTGTCCATCCCGAAGACCGCGATCTGCACGAACGCTATCGCCGCAATCAACTCGAAGGTAAGGCCCTGCATGGCGCCGAATACCGCATCATTCGCAAGGATGGCACGATGCGATGGTTGCGCCTGGACGGGCGTGTGCTGTTCGACGCCGACGGGGAGCCATACGCGTCTTTCGGCACCTGCCAGGATGTGACGGAAGGCAAACAGCGGGAGCAGGAACTTAAACACCTCCTGCGCCGCAATACCATTCTCTACGAAGCATTGGATGCTTCGCCCATCGGCGTGGCCGTGCTCACCACGGACGGCCCGCGACCCGAAGTGTTCTACGTGAACGCGGAATTTGAGCGGCTGACGGGCCACAAAGCATCGTCGTTAGCCAAACGCTCCATCGGTGCGCTACGTGCCGAGGATCAGTCGGGTGTGGCCGGTGGCGAATGGGATAAGGTCAACCTTGCGCTGCAGACATCGCGCGCGGGCGCGTTCGAGCTCACGTGCGTACGGCGCGATGGTACGACCTTCCTGGGACAGCTAGAGGTGGCGCCGGTGCGCGACCACCCTGGGCGCGAAGCCACCGTATTCGTGTTGAACCTGCGCGACATCACGATTGACCGCCAGCGTGCTGAACAGCTTTTGCAATCGCAAAAGATGGAAGCGTTGGGGCAACTCTCCGGCGGCGTCGCTCACGAAATCAACAACTTATTGCAGCCGGTTTTGGCGTTGTCGGACCTGGGCCAGGACATCGCCGACACGGACCCGGTCAAGGTCCGCAAATATTTCGAGGTGATAGCTTCCAGCGGCCGCAAGGCGCGTGATGTTGTGCGCCAAGTGCTTACGTTTGCGCGAAGGGACGCACCGCAATTGGCGGCTTATCCGATCACCGCGCTGGTGGAGGATGCGCTGCGCCTGCTGCAAAGCGGGCTGCCGCCAGAGATCAAATTGATGCAGCAGATTGAAGCCGGTGAAGCGGAAGCATTGGTCAATCCGACGCAGGTTTCACAGGTGGTTCTGAACCTCGTCAAGAACGCCGCGGACGCCATGGACGGCAAAGGTACCGTCTCGGTGCGACTGAGGTCGATCGATCTGGACGCGGCGCCGGCCGGGGCACTAGCCCTTGCGCCGGGACGCTGGATTGAGCTCCAGGTCGCCGACGCCGGCTGCGGCATGGACGCCTATACACTGTCTCGCGTGTTTGAGCCGTTTTTCACAACTAAGTTGGCGGGCAAAGGCACAGGGCTTGGCTTGTCGGTGGTTTACAGTATCGTCGTGGGGTGGGGCGGTATGCTCAAACTCGAGAGTGAAGTTGATCAAGGAACGACCGCGATGGTATATATCCCGGCCGCTCATTCCGATGCTTCATAGCGCCTAAAAACAATCAGAACACACTGGGGAGATCATGGCGCATATTCTGTTGGTCGAGGATTCACCGGAGGTGAGTTTGTCCGTTCGCGAGATTCTCGCGTCGGCCGGGCACACGACGGAGGAAGCGGCTTCGGGTAAGGAAGCTCTAAAAGCGTTGAAAGGGAGTAAATTCGACGCCATCGTGAGTGACATCTGGATGCCCGAGATGGACGGGATCGCGCTGCTAAAAGAGATTCGCGGTGCGGGCAACGATATCCCGGTGGTGGTGATTTCGGGTGGCGCGCCGAATGCGCCGCTGACGTATACCGCGCCGCTCGCAGCCACCTTTGGCGCGAACCTCGTGGTGTATAAGCCGTTTGAGAAAGCCGAATTGCTGAAGGCGATTGAGACGGTGTTGGCCGATTAATTCGGCGTCACTTCATCTTTAAATGTGAATCAGCTGCCGCAGTACTTTTTCCATGCTGACGGCCAACGCCCAGCGTTCTTCCTGGGTCAGTGATTCCAGCGCATTGCTGAGCGCCTGCAGCGGATCGCCGCGGAGCAGCGCCTGGGACTGTTCGGTCAGGATGAGGCGATGTACGCGCCGGTCCTGTTTATCGCCAACACGCTGGAGGTAGCCTTTGCGTACCAGCGCGGCGACGGTCTGCGATGCTGTACCTTTGGTGGTGCCTTGGAATTGGGCGAAGCCGGTGACCGTCCGGCGTTCCAGCGTGGCTTCATCGAAATAGCGCAACGCGGCCCACTGCGCCGGATTGAGTCCGGGCGTGAAGCCGAGATTATACGCTGCCTTGCCGACCTGCTCGATCAAACGGGCCAAGCCACGCGTCGAAAGTTTTGGATCACTACGCACGGATGGATATTAAAGCTGTAATGGAAGTTCCCCTGTACCGGGCAATATAACCACTTGCGGGCCGCACAAAAAGGGTCTTGCTAAGGCACCGCATATAACGTTTCTGCCATAGAATGGGCACGCGCGAACAAGAAAATATTTCGCGTTACTTTCAGTGACCTGACACGTGTTTGGTTTGTATTCAGGGTTGAGATGGTGTCGGTTCTATAAGGAACACGTAATCGGCGAAGGGACGCTTTGGGGGCTTACGAGAGGGCGATGGATTTCTATCGATGGATTTTACCGGTGTTGCGCCGGTTCGAGACGGAAGAGGCGCACCGCTTTGCCATTTGGGGTCTTAGATCGGGGCTCGCGAGCTTGTTCTATAGAGCGACGCCAGACGACCCGGCTTTAGCAATGATGCTGTGGGGCAAGACATTCCGCAACCCGGTGGGTCTTGCCGCGGGCTTTGACAAGAACGCTGAAGCGTCCGATGCGGCGCTTAAATTGGGTTTTGGCTTTGTCGAAGTTGGTGGCGTAACGCCTAAACCGCAGACCGGTAATCCGCGCCCTCGTCTGTTTCGGCTCGATGCTGATCGGGCCGTGATTAACCGCATGGGGTTCAACAATGAGGGGCTGGAGGTGGTGGCGGCGCGATTACGCGCGCGCAATCGCCAACTTGGTCCCGTAGCGGTGAACCTTGGCAAAAACAAAGATGCGGCCGATGCCGCCGCCGACTATGCCGCGCTGACCGAAGCGTTGGCGCCGCTAGCAGACTTCCTGGTGCTGAATGTCTCTTCTCCCAACACACCGGGCTTGCGCGCCCTGCAGCACACGGAAGCCCTCATCGGTATTGTGCGCGCCGCCAAGGCAGCGCGGGTGCGGGCGATGGTGGCAACGCCGCCGCCGCTTTTGTTGAAGATCGCGCCAGATCTCGATTCCAGTGAATTGGCCGATATCGCACGCGTGACGCTGGAAGAGAAACTCGACGGCGTCGTGGTCTCGAACACTACTGTCGCGCGGCCTGCGTCGTTGTTGTCGCCGTTGCATACGGAATCCGGAGGCTTATCGGGCGCGCCCCTGCTGGAGCCTTCAACCCGCGTGCTGCGGCGGATGTACGAGCTGACCCGTGGGGCCGTGCCCCTGATTGGGGTTGGTGGTATCGCCGGAGGCGCGGACGCTTATGCCAAAATCCGCGCCGGAGCGTCGCTGGTGCAGTTCTACTCGGCCATGGTGTTCGAAGGGCCGGGACTGATTGGACGGGTGAAGCGCGAGTTGGCCGTGCTGCTGAAGCGCGATGGGTTCAATAACGTCGCCGACGCCGTGGGCGCGGACCACCGGCAAGGTGCGAACGGCTTGGGGGCAAAAGCGTGACGTTGCGGTCAATTGCGGGGCTCCGTGAGGTTGTCGGTGAATTCGATGGCTTCATTCTCGACCTCTGGGGCCTGGTGCACGACGGTGCCACGGCTTATCCGTCCTCGGCGGCGACTTTCCGTGCGTTGAAAGCAGCGAACAAAAAGACTTTGCTGTTGTCGAACGCGCCGCGGCGCGCTTATGCCCTGGTGGGCGCTATGGAGAAGATGGGGTTGCCGCGCGATCTGTATGGGGAAGTGCTGTCCTCGGGCGAGGCGACGCGCGCCGCGTTGATCGCGCGCGCCGATCCGTTTTTTGTGAAGCTGGGTAAGACCGCCTATCACCTGGGCCCGGAGCGGGACCGCAGCATTTTTGACGACACCAACCTGGTCATCGCGTCCAAGGTCACGGACGCCGATTTTATCGTTAACACCGGTCCCGACGGACTTGATGACGTCGTGGAGGATTATGCCGAGGTGCTGGGAGCGGGCGCGGCAAAAAAGCTGCCGATGGTGTGCGCCAATCCAGACATGGTGGTGATCCGTGGCGGCGAGCGGATCATCTGTGCAGGTGCTATCGCCAAAAAGTACGAGGCGTTGGGAGGGACGGTGGCCTATCGCGGCAAACCCGACCCTGCCGTCTACGAACTGGCGGTTAAACAGTTGGGCCTGCCGAAAGACCGTATTGCCGTGGTGGGGGATGCCCTGGAAACCGACGTCAAAGGCGCCAATGCCGCTGAATTGAAGGCGATCTGGTGCACGGGCGGTATTCATGCCGAGGCGCTGGGAGTGCGTTATGGCGAGGCTGCAGACCCAAAGAAGGCTGCCGCCTTGGCGGAAAAGGAAGGCAATGTGCCCGCCATGAGTATCCCAGGGTTTGTGTGGTAGCGCTCGGCTGTCAGCCTGTAATCAGCACGACTTTCCCTTTGGCGTCGCGCGCCAATAGCCGCTGCATGGCACGTGCGGCGTCTTTCAAGGGATCGGTTTCCGATACCGAGGGCTTCAGTTTGCCGTCCTGGTACCAGTCGAGCAATTTGGCAATGTTGTCGCGGTTGCGCATAGGGTGGGCCGCAAGCGACTGGCCCCAATAGACGCCAATGGCTGCGACTTCCTTGTAAAGTAGAAGGCTGGCATTGAATTTCGGCGCGCCGCCACCGGCGAAGCCGATAATGAGGTAGCGGCCTTCATTGGCCATGGCGGGCACCAGGGTGTCGCTTCCGGGGTGTCCCCAGACGTCGTACAGAACATCAACGCCTTTGCTGTCCGTCAGCGCGAGCATGCGCGCCGGCAAATCCTCGGCCGCGTAATTGACGATGTCGACGGCGCCGTGGGCTGAACACAATTCCAACTTGGCCGCGCTTGAGGCGCCGGCAATAACCCGCGCGCCCATCGCGGCACCGACCTCGATGGCCGCCAGCCCGGCTCCACCCGCGGCGCCAAGGACAAGCAACGATTCCTCAGGCTGAAGATGCGCCCGTTCATGCAGCGCGTAATACGCCGTCCCGTAAACCGCTAGGAACCCAGCGGCGGCGGGAAAGTCCATAGCGTCCGGCAAGGGGTAGACAAAGCGCCATTCGACGGCAACTTCTTCGGCATAGCCACCTGTAAAGCAGAAAGCCATGACGCGGTCGCCGATGGTAAACCCAACAACGCCGTCGCCGAGTTCATGAATCGTGCCCGCCACTTCATAGCCGGGCGTGAATACTTGCGGCATGGAAGCAGGGCGTTCCGCCTTGATGATGAGGCTGTCGCCAAAATTGACGCCGGCCGCGGCGACCTTGATCACCACTTGGCCAGCGCCCGCGCTCAGCGAGGGTTTTTCAACGAGGCGCAAATCCTCGGGTTTTGATGCGCCGGAGCAGATAATGGCTTTCATGGGGCCCTTTATGCGCCGCGTGGACCAAAGATAATAACCGCGGCCCCCGCAAGGCAGACGATGCCGCCGACAACATCCCAACGGTCGGGCCTGCTGCCTTCCACCGCCCAGAGCCATGCCAAGGAGGCAGCAATGTACACGCTTCCGTAAGCGGCGAAGGCGCGTCCGGCAGCGGCGCTGTCGATGCGCGTGAGAAGATAAGCAAAAGCCGCGAGCGCCAGCGCGCCGGGGATCAGCCACCACACCGAGGCGCCCTTCCGCAACCACGCCCACACGGCGAAGCAGCCGGCAATCTCGGCAAAGGCGGCGGCGAGGTACGTAAGGACGGTGGGAACCATTCTGCTATGGCGCGAATTGCTCGGCGACGATGCGTTCTTCGAGATTGTGCTCGGGATCGAACAGCATGCGCATGGAGATCGACCGGTCTTCGCGGACGGTGACTTCGACCACATCGCGGACTTCGTCGCGGTCGGCGACGGCGCTGACGGGGCGCTTTTCAGGCTCCAACATTACAAAGCGTACGACCGCGGTGTGCGGCAAGATGGCGCCGCGCCAACGGCGCGGGCGGAAGGCGCTGATGGGCGTCAGTGCCAGCACGTTGGAGCCGAGCGGCAACACCGGACCGTTGACGGACAGGTTATAGGCCGACGAGCCCGCGGACGTGCAGACCAACGCGCCGTCGCAGACCAGTTCGGACATGCGTTCCTTGCCATCGACATAGATCATGATCTTAGCGGCTTGGCGGGTTTGGCGCAGCATCGAGACTTCATTGGTGGCCAGCGCGTCGTGTTTTACGCCATCGGCGGTGACGGCGGTCATACGTAAGGGATGCAGTGTCACTTCGGTGGTGCGCTGCAGCCGATCCATAAGATCGCTGTCGTCATAACGATTCATGAGGAACCCGACGGTGCCGCGGTGCATGCCGAAAAAGGGCACGTTCATATTCATGTAGGTATTCACGGCCTCAAGCATGAAGCCGTCGCCGCCGAGCGCGACAATGACATCGGCATCTTCCGGTTTATGCTGGCCATAACGCTGCGTCAGCGCGTTCAGCGCATCGCGCGCGGCTTGCGCGTCCGCGGCAACAAAGGCCACGCGTGAAAAAGGCATCGGTCATCCCACCCAGTTACTGGTTTCGAGTATATCGCGGGGTTAGGCCGCGCACTATTGCAGTTTGAGTTCCACGACCCGGGGAGACGTACAGCGGAAATCACTGTAACGCATCCAGCGCGGCGTCACTTTGAAATAGGTGATGCCCGGCCAATCTAGCCGGTCGGGTCCGTCCGACCAGACGGAGAAATAGAGTTTCTGATAGGGCTCAAGCGCCGCGCCGTTCAGCTCCCCCGCGATAACTTCGAGCTGCAATATTTCCGCGTCCCGGCCCAACGTCACGGCGATGCCGGCCCCGGTGCCTTGTAGTGCGCCGCCCGGCGCGATCGTGGAGAGGACCGCGAGCTTGTGCGTGCCGGCGAAGGCGAGCAGTTCCGTGCGGGGCATGACGGCCTAACCGCCCGTTACGCTCATGGTGCGTTTCACCGCCGGACGCTGGTGACGGCGGTCGATGATGAAGTCGTGGCCCTTGGGCTTACGGCCAATGGCTTCGCGAATGGCGGTGTGCAGGAGTTCATTGCCTTCACTGGCGCGCAAAGGCGTGCGTAGATCGGCGGCATCATCCTGACCCAAACACATATAGAGAGTGCCGGTGCAGGTGAGGCGCACGCGGTTACACGCTTCACAAAAATTATGGGTCATGGGTGTGATGAAACCCACACGTCCGCCGGTTTCGGCGCAGCGGGTATAGCGCGCTGGGCCGCCGGTGTTGTCGGCGATCGGCGCGAGCGTGTAGCGGCGTTCGAGGTTCGCGCGCACTATAGACAGCGGCAGGTATTGAGAAGTGCGGTCGCCGTCGATGTCGCCCATCGGCATGGTCTCGATGAACACAAGATCGAAGCCCTCGGCGCCGCACCACGAGCTGTTCAAATTCATCGTCGTTGACGCCGCGCATGGCCACGGTGTTGATCTTGACTTTGAGGCCGGCGGCTTTCGCGGCGCGAAGGCCTTCCATGACATCGGCGTGCTTGCCCCAGCGCGTGATGGTTTTGAAGCGCGCCGGATCGAGAGAGTCCAGCGACACATTCACGCGGCGCACGCCGGCCATCTTCAAACTTTCGGCGAATTTCGCAAGGCGCGTGCCATTGGTTGTGAGGGTCAGTTCCTCAAGGGCGCCGGATTTCACATGGCGGCCGAGACCTTCAAACAGCGACATGACGTTACGGCGCACCAACGGCTCGCCGCCGGTGATGCGCAGCTTGCGCACGCCTTCAGCCACGAAGGCGCTGCAGACCCGGTCCAATTCCTCCAGTGTCAGCAAATCCTTTTTAGGCAGGAAGGTCATGTCCTCGGACATGCAGTAGACGCAGCGCAGATCGCACCGATCCGTCACCGACACCCGGAGGTATCGGATTTCGCGGCCGAAGGGATCGACCAGAGCAGGCCGGGAAATGGGGGCGTCCAACATGGCTTGAATATAAGGATTTTACCGTCCGTAGCCAGGAGGCGGGAGCGGTTCATCAACGGTTTCCAGGGTCACAACCGCGAGGTTGAGGGTCACTTTGCCTGCGTTTTCGAAATTGGCTGTGACCCTGTCGCCCACGGCAGACTGGACCTGTCCCAGGCCCCACTCGGGGTGGCTAGGGTTGCGGACCAACATTCCCGGCGTGAAATCGAGATTCATCCTACCGCCCGTGGGGGTATTAAATTGGAGTTTATTTAGCTATCCCGCTGTTTGGGCAGGGTTTTCTCTTTTTAGTGGCTTTTGAGGCCGGTGTCTCCCGGTTAGACTTTGCCCCGCATCAAGCCGCAGAGGCCGGGGATGGGCGAGAAGGATTTGGAGCTGGCGCAATTATTATGCACCAGGCTTTGCCATGACTTGGCAGGGCCGGTGGGCGCTGTTGCGGCTGGCGTTGAGCTGATTGGCGGGGATCCGAGCCAAGTCGACGCCGAAACCCTGGGGCTTATCGGCAGCAGTTCCGCCGCCGCCTCCATGAAACTCAAGTTCATGCGCGCCGCGTTGGGCGCGGCGGGCGCCGCGGCACAGGATCCCAAAGCTTTACTGGACGGATACCTCGAGAGTGTCGCCGGCCCGAGCGGTAAAACCAATGTTACTTGGCCGGCCCCTCAAGCGCTGGCCGCGGGGCACGCGGCTCTGGGTGCGGTTTGGACGCAACTCGTGCTCAACCTTTGTTTGTTGGCGCTGGAAACGCAACCCGCCTGCCGGGCGTTATCGCTTGGCATCATGGATGGGAACGACCTCATTATTACGCTGGAAAGCCGGGGGGCGGCCGAGCGCCCGGCGGTATTGCGCCCGGAGCTGACGGCGGCCATCGCCGGCGCGGCCGAGTCTGTACTCTCCGCCAAAACCATTCACGGCAGTCTCACCGGCCGTCTGGTGCGCGCCGCAAAGGGACGGGTGGATGTGAAAGCCGAGGGCAGCGTTATCACTGTCACAGCCGCTTTTTCGAAGAGCGCGGCATGAAGCGCTGTCTGATTGTGGATGACTCCCGCGTTATCCGCCGTGTGGCGTCGAAGATCATTCAGGACATGGGCTTTGACGTTGACGAAGCCGAGAATGGCCGCAAAGCGCTGAATGCGTTGACCATCCGCATGCCGGACTTGGTGCTCGTGGATTGGGAGATGCCGGTCATGGACGGAATCACCTTCGCTAAGGAGCTGCGCAAGCTGCCGGGCGGCAACAAAGTCGCGGTAATGTTCTGCACCGTCGAGAACGACGCCGCGCACATCAAACAGGCATTGGAGGCCGGCGCCGATGAATACATCATGAAGCCTTTCGACAGCGAAATCATGCGGTCGAAATTAACGTTGTTGGGATTTCTCGGATAATGTCACCCGAGGATTTCGAGTTTGCCGCTCAGTTTTTCAAGGACAGGTCGGGCCTGATCCTGACGCGCGACAAGACGTATCTCCTCGAAAACCGGTTGATGCCACTGGTGCGGGACATGCGCCTCAAATCCGTGACCGAGCTGATCGACGGCGTGCGCCGCGGCGACTCTGTGCTGCAGGCATTAGCTGTCGAGGCCATGATGGCCAAGGACACCGGCTTCTTCCGTGATTGGAAACCCTTCACGCATTTGCGTACCGTGGTGCTGCCGAATCTGCGGGTTGCGCGCGGGATGAAGGCGGGCTTTCGCATCCTCTCGGCGGGCGTATCGACGGGGCAGGAGGCATACTCCGTTGCGATGACGATCAAAGATGTGTCGTCGTCTTTTCCCGGTTGGAAAGTGGAGGTCGTCGGCATCGACATTTCGGCCGCGGCCATCGCCGCGGCGACGAAGGGCGTCTATAACCAGTTCGAAGTCCAGCGTGGTTTGCCGGTGCACACGCTGCTGCAATACTTCACCAAGCAGGACGACAACTGGGCGCTGAGCGATCAAATTAAAAGCATGGTGAAATTCCAGGCTTGGAACCTGCTCGATGACCTCTATCCTCTGGGACGCTTCGATGTGGTTCTGTG
The DNA here is from genome assembly GCA_019752235.1 of Rhodospirillaceae bacterium. Lineage (GTDB taxonomy): Bacteria > Pseudomonadota > Alphaproteobacteria > Rhodospirillales > Rhodospirillaceae > SHVO01. The sequence goes on along the minus strand of JAIEMI010000115.1, from coordinate 19,604 downwards.
CCGCAACGTGCTGGTTTATCTCGACCTTAAGACCAAGCTGGACGTCCTGCAGAAGCTCGCGCGTCTCTTAGTGGACGATGGCGCGTTGTACCTGGGTCTCAATGAAACGGTGATGGGCGTGTCTTCCAGTTTTCGCGCCATCAATCCGGATTTGGGCATTTATGCCGCCCATCGCGCCGACCGGCCCGCGTCGCTATCGCTCGCAGCCAGAGTGGATTTGTAACCGCATGACGCGGGCCGCCGCCGGTATAAGCGCCGTCATGGTCCTGGTGTGCGTCGGCGCATTGACTTTGGCTGTCAGCACGATGCCGATATCAGTGGAGCGCGGGCCGCACAGTGTTGCGTTGGTCGCGCTATTCACCTCGCCGGAAAAATTTGATGGCGCCATCGTGACGGTCGCCGGCTTTCTGATCGCTGAGGAAGGCGAATCCGCGCTCTATCTATCGGAAGACGATGCGATGGCGCGCACCGACAACAAATTCGCGCTCACGCTTGATAAATTTGCGCGCGCGGACCTGGATCAAGCCGACAGACTGTATGTGCGGGTGACGGGCACATTTCAGCGTCATTCATCCATGGGCAAAATCACTGAGGTGACTCGTATCGTGCCGGCTATTCGCGGGCCAGGCGGACGTCTGCGCTACGACGAGGCGCCAGAGATTTCGCCGCAGGGCGTGCACTGAAGGATTACTCCGCGGGTTTAGGCGTCGGCGCGGTTTCTTTGGAAGCGGCATTTGGTTTGGTAATCAACCCGCGCACCACCACATAGAACACCGGGGTGAAGATCAGCCCGAAAGCGGTCACACCCAGCATGCCAAAGAAGACGGCGGTACCCAGCGCCTGACGCATCTCCGATCCCGCGCCTTCGCCGATAGCCAAGGGTACGACCCCAAAGATAAAAGCGAAGGAAGTCATGAGGATCGGGCGCAAGCGCAAGCGGCAGGCCTCTACGGCCGCGTCAAACCGCGACTTGCCGGCGGTCTCAAGCTGTCGCGCGAACTCTACGATCAGAATGGCGTTCTTTGCCGCAAGGCCCACCAGCACGACGAACCCGATCTGCGTGAAGACGTTGTTATCCATGCCGCGGAGCATCACGCCGCCGATGGCCGACAGCAGGCACATGGGCACGATCAGTATAACCGTCAGTGGTAGGCTCCAGCTTTCATATTGCGCGGACAGCGCCAGGAATACGAAAAGCACCGCCAGAGCAAAGATGAACAACGAACCCGCGCCGGTAGCGAGTTTTTCCTGAAAGGCCATTTCGGTCCATTCGAAGTTGAAGCCTTCGGGCAGGAGTTCGTGGGCGAGCTTTTCCATGGTGGCCAAGGCTTGGCCGCTGGAATAACCGGCCGCCGCTTCGCCTTTCACTTCGGCGGTGGGGTAGAGATTGAAGTGCGGCACGCGGTCGGGCCCCGCGACGTCACGGAAAGTCACCAGCGAGCCGAGGGGCACCATGTTGCCGGATATGCTGCGCGCGCGAATGCGGGCGATGTCGTCCTTGCTCATGCGGAAACGGGATTCGCCTTCGGCCATGACACGATAGGTCCGGCCGAGGATGTTGAAGTCGTTGACGTATGTGGCGCCGAGATAGGTTTCAAGCGCGCCGAAGATGTTATCCAGCGGAACTTGGAGTATTTGCGCGCGCGTGCGGTCTACATCCACGAAAAGCTGCGGGGTGCGTGCTTCCCACGGAGAGAACACCGCCTGCAGGCCGGGATTTTTGTTGGCGGCGCTGACAAGGCTTTGCACGGCTTCACTCAATGCGCGCGAGCCGATGTTGTTGCGGTCCTCGACCATCATCTGAAAGCCGCCGGAGTTGCCGAGGCCCATGATAGTCGGCGGCCGCAAAACAACGAAGTTGGCCTCCTGGAACCGCGACAGGCGCTTGCGCAGATCGGCCATGATGCCGTCGCCGGTGAGGCCCGCGTCGAGACGTTCGCCAAAGGGCTTCAAGGGCACAAAGATGGTGCCGACATTGGTGGCGTTTGTGCGCGTGGCGCCGTTGAAGCCGGCGAAAGCGACGGCGTGTTCGACGCCGGGAGTTTCGAGGATGACTTTCGTAGCGCGCAGCATGATGTCCTGCGTACGGGCCAGCGAGGCGCCTTCGGGAAGCCCCACGGCGGTGATGAAGTAGCCGCGGTCTTGCGCGGGAATGAAGCCCACCGGGCGTGTGGCGAAGCCCAATGCGGCGAGGCCGATGAGGCCGCCGTAAATCAGCAGCATGCGGACCTGCCGGCGCGTGATACGGCCGATGAAGGCGGCATAGCGTGTGCTGGTGATGTCGAAGGCGCGATTGAAGCGTGCGGCGGCGCGGTCGATGAGGCCGCCCCCTGTGCCGTGCGCCATCTCGTGGCGGCGTAGCAACATCGCGCCGAGGGCGGGGCTTAACGTTAGTGAGTTGAATGTGGAGATGATGGTGGCAACTGCGATGGTGACCGCGAACTGGCGATAGAACTCGCCGGTGATGCCGGTTAGGAACGCCGTGGGTACAAACACCGCCGAAAGCACCAAGGCAATGGAGATGAGGGCCGAACCGACTTCGTCCATGGTCTTGCGGGCCGCTTCACGAGGGGTCAGTCCGTCGCGCAATTTGCGCTCCATGTTCTCGACAACGACGATGGCATCGTCGACAACAATGCCAACAGCCAACACTAGGCCGAAGAGCGTGAGATTGTTAATGCCGTAGCCGAACGCGCCCATGACGGCGAACGTGCCGATCAGGGATACCGGAATGGCGGCAACAGGAATAACCGCGGCGCGCCAAGACTGCAGGAAAACCAGCACCACGATCACCACCAGGCCGATGGCTTCGAAAATCGTGATGTTCAGCTCCTTGATGGACTCGCTGATATACTGTACGGGATTGAAGCCAATGAGGTACTCGACGTCCTCCGGAAAATCCTTCCGTAGCTCGGCGAGGGTGCTGGCGATATTCTTGGCGGCTTCAACGGCATTGGTGCCGGGCTGCTGGGCAAAGATCAGAACGATGGCGGGCTGGCCATCGAGGAAACCGGCGGTGAGGTAATCCAGCGCCCCGAGTTCGATGCGTGCGACGTCGCGCAAGCGGGTGAAGCGTCCGTCTTCACCGGTTTTGACAATGATGTTTTCGAACTGCTCGGGTTCCTTCAGGCGGCCGAGAAGATTGAGTTTCAGCTCGATGGCATTTCCTGCTCCGACCGGAGGCTGACCCAGGGTGCCGCTGGCGACTTGAGTGTTTTCGGCGCGGAGGGCGGCGACGACGTCCTCGGCGGACAGGTTAAGGCCGGCCATGCGGTCGGGATCGAGCCACACGCGCATGCTGTAATCGCGTGCGCCGCCGATGCGCACACTGCCCACGCCCTGGATACGGGCGAGACGGTCTTGCATGCGCAACAGCGCGTAATTCGAAAGGTAGAGCGGGTCGCGGGTGGCTTTGGGCGAATAAAGCTGCACCACCATCATGATATCGGGCGAAGCCTTGTCGGTGACCACACCGATATTGCGCACTTGTTCCGGCAAGCGCGGCAAAGCGGCGGCGACACGGTTCTGCACCAGCACCTGGGCGTCCTGCACGTTGGTGCCGGATTTAAAGGAAACCGTGATGGATACGCGTCCGTCGCCGGAAGACTGCGACTGCATGTAGATCACGCCTTCGAGGCCGTTGAGCTGTTGCTCGATGGGTGTCGCGACGGTTTCGGCGGACGTTTGAGCCGATGCGCCAGGATATTGCGCGGTGACGACGACTGTCGGCGGCACGATATCGGGATACTGCGCAATCGGCAGAGCGAAGTAGGCCAGCCCTCCGACGACGATGATGACGATGGAGATCACCATCGCGAAGATCGGACGGTCGATGAAGAAATGGGAAATCTTCATGGGAGGAGACGCGTTATTGCGGTGTGAACTTGACGCCGTCGCGCGCGGGCGGCGGTGCACCAGCAGCATTGGCTTCCATCGCCGCCAGGCTGCCGGGCAGCGGTTTACGGTCCGGATTTACGACGGTGCCGCCGCGGGCGCGTTGCACGCCTTTGATCACGATCCACTCCTGCGGCGTAATGCCTTCACGGATGACGCGTAATCCTTCGACCACCGGGCCGAGTTTGACAGGGCGCAGAATGACCTTGTTGTCGGGCCCGATGACCGAGACGAGCCGTTGCGTCTGATCGGTGCCGATGGCCTCGTCCGGTAATAATGTCGCGGTATACTTTCCGCTACCCGCGAGCCGGACGCGCGCGAATAGGCCCGGTGACAGCAGGCCCTCGGCATTTTCGAATACGGCACGGGCGCGCATAGTGCCGGTGTTGGCGTCGAACTGGTTATCTACGAAGTCCATCTTGCCCTTGTGCGGCCAGTCGTGTTCGTCGGCCAATTGCAGTTCCACCGGATTGGCGACGTCGCGCGAACTGGGACGTGAACCGGCCTTTGCGAGCCGTTGGTACTTCAAGTACTCGGCTTCGTCCGCGTCGAAGTAAAAATAGATCGGGTCCAGCGAGACGATAGTCGTAAGCAGCGTCGAGCCCGTGCCGCCGCCCGAGACGAGGTTGCCGGGACTGACCATCTCGCGGCTGACGCGGCCCGCCACGGGCGCGCGCACTTCTGTAAATTCTACGTTCAGGCGCGCGTTGTCGAGGTTGGCTTGCGCGGCTTTCAGCGCGGCGTCGGCGGCCTGCTTGTTTTGCAGGCGTTGGTCATAGAATTGTTCGGAGACATTCTTGCTTTGCAGCAGCGCCGCCGCGCGGTCGAGATCCTTGCCGGCCAGAGCGGCGGCGGTTTTGGCCTGCACGACTTGTGCCTCCGCCTGATCCTGCGCGATGCGGAAAGGACGAGGGTCGATGACGAACAGCAAGTCGCCCTTTTTCACGGTCTGGCCGGGCTTGAAGTTGACGCTGTTGAGGTAGCCATTCACGCGCGCGCGCACTTCGACCGAGTCCACCGCGCCGAAGCGTCCGGTATACTCGTCCCACTCAACGATTTCCTTTTGTACCGGCTGGCTGACCGTGACGGCAGGACCCGTAGGCGCCGCCGCTTTTTTGCTGTCGTCGCCACAGGCAACCAAAGCGAACAAGAGAATAGAAATCGTGAGGAAGCGCTGCATGCAGAATGTTCCGCGCGGTGGTGCGACAATAATGACGACGCCCTTCAAGTAGTGCGGGATTAGGGACCAATACAGTCCAAATTGCAATCGGCGCTCTATACGTGCAGCGCATAGGTGTTGTGAAAATTTGGCATGTCCGAGAGGGGGGTTGCAAAGAGTTTACAGCCCCGTATGCCGCTGCATCAATGTGATGTCAGAATGAGATGGTGCGTCGTTTATCTGTGGCCAGGCGCGGTTTTCTCATCTCGTCTTTGGCTCAATACGGAAAACTAAGCGACACGCGTCAAGCGATGCCCAACTTCCGACAAGTTTCAGCCCGGAACTCGCGCGCATCCCATGCGTTTATATGCGGAGTACAGCGCGAAAGGAGCCCTGTCATGAATACGATGAAGAAGCTGACGATGGCCACTTTGATAGCCGTTGCCACGATGGGCACGGCGACGGTTGCGACGACGGCGCCTGCCGCCGCGCGTGAAGCTTTTGTGTTCAGCTTCGACACCGGCAACGTCGCCTTTGCCTATAGCGATGGGTATTACGATCATCATCGCCGTTGGCACCGCTGGCACAACGCCCGAGAAGCGCGCGAATATCGCGCGCACTTCTCGGATCGTTATCGCCATGGCCCGCGCAGCCGCTATCCGAACCGCGGCTGGCGCGACTTTGACCGCGACGGCGTGCCCAACCTTTATGACCGCGATCGCGATGGTGACGGCGTGCCGAACCGTTTCGATGATCGCCCGAATAATCCCTATCGTTGGTAATCGCGCGTAGATTTAGATATGAGAGCGCCCCGCTGGGAACCGGCGGGGCGCTTTTTCATTTGAGACGGCTCACGCATGAAAAAGCTGGAGTGTGAACTCCGGCTTTTCATGCCCGAATGTCTAAAATGTTAAGCGTTCGCGGCCTTTTTGGTGACGCCGCCACCGGTGCCTTCAGCGGCTTCAGTTTCACGGAGCACGTAGCCGCGGCCCCAGACGGTTTCGATATAACTTTCGCCGCCCGTGGCGGTGGCGAGCTTCTTGCGCAGCTTACAGATAAAGACGTCGATGATCTTCAGCTCGGGCTCGTCCATCCCGCCGTAAAGATGGTTGAGGAACTGTTCCTTGGTGAGCGTGGTGCCCTTGCGGAGCGCCAGCAGTTCAAGGATCCCGTATTCCTTGCCCGTCAGGTGCAAGGGGGCGTTATCGACCTCGGCGGTCCGGGCTTCGAGGTGCACGGTTAAACGGCCGACCTGGACTTTGGGCTGGGCATGGCCCTTGGAGCGGCGGACGATGGCCTGGATGCGGGCGATGAGTTCTTCACGGTTGAAAGGCTTGGTGAGGTAGTCGTCGGCCCCGACACCGAAGCCCTGCACCTTTTTGTCGGCTTCCTGAAGGCCCGAGAGGATCAGCACAGGCGTGGCTACTTTGGCGCTGCGCAGCTGGCGGATCACGTCCATACCGTCCATATCGGGCAGCATGAGGTCGAGGATAATGAGGTCGTAGTCGTAAATTTTCCCGAGATCGAGGCCGTCTTCGCCAAGGTCGGTGGAGTCGATGACCCAGTCTTCCTTCCGCAGCATCGCGGTAATGGCTTGCGCCGTGGAGGGATCGTCCTCAACCAATAGGATACGCATGATGTTGTGCCCCGTTAAACCCTGCCCACTATATTCGGATCAAGATGTTAACATAGGTTAGCAAGGTTTCCTACCAGAAACCGCCGAGTCGCATGAGTTTTCCACAGGCCTAGAACCGGCCAAACCGCTGATTCCCGGACAGTTTTAGGCGGGATTTTTCAGGGATTTTACGGGGCGTTAAGACCCCTAACGTAGGACTAGGACGGAAGATTTCTCGCCTAAGGGTTTCGGGAACCGGAGTGCGCCCCATTGGTTAACATTACCTCCTTGCTCGGCGAGCTCGATCGCCTGCCGACCTACCAGGTCTACGGCAAGGTCGCGGCCGTTCAGGGGCTTTTGGTCGAAGTCTCCGGCGTCCAAAACAATCTCTCGGTTGGCGACCGCTGCAACATCGTGGCGCGCGATGGGCGCATCGTGCCGTGCGAGGTCGTCGGGTTCCGAAGCGGCCGTGCGCTGGCGATGCCTTTCGGCGCGCTGGAGGGCATCGGACTCGGTTGCCGCGCCGAGATCGCCGAAGCGTCGCCTGCGATATACCCCGACGATAGCTGGTTGGGCCGCGTCATCAGTGGCATGGCCAAGCCAGTCGATGGCCTAGGTGCTTTGGGTGCAGGCCCCCTGGCGTATCCGATCAAAGCCGCGCCGCCGCCGGCGCACACGCGCAAACGCATCGGCGGCAAACTGGATCTGGGGGTCCGTGCGCTCAATACTTTCACCACGAGCTGTCACGGTCAGCGCATGGGCATCTTCGCGGGCTCGGGTGTCGGCAAGTCGACAATTCTGTCGATGATGGCGCGCTATACTAACGCCGACGTCACGGTGGTTGGGCTGGTTGGCGAACGCGGCCGCGAAGCCCGCGAATTCATTGAGGACGATCTTGGCCCGGATGGTCTCGCGCGGAGCGTGGTGGTGGTTTCCACCTCAGACGAACCGCCGCTCATGCGCCGCCAGGCGGCTTATATGACGCTGGCGGTGGCGGAATACTTTCGCGACCAGGGGAAGAACGTGCTGTGCCTGATGGATTCCGTAACGCGCTTCGCCATGGCGCAACGTGAGATTAGTCTTTCGGCTGGCGAGCCTCCCGCGACCAAAGGCTATACGCCCGCCGTGTTTGCCGAGCTGCCGAAGCTGTTGGAACGCGCGGGTCCGGGCAAGCGGAAGTCGGGCAACATCACCGGCTTGTTCACCGTGCTGGTGGAAGGCGATGATCATAACGAGCCGATCTCTGATGCCGTGCGTGGTATTCTCGACGGTCATATCGTGCTGGATCGTGCCATCGCTGAACGCGGGCGCTTCCCGGCCATGAACATCCTGAAGTCGATCTCGCGCACCATGCCGGGATGCAATACCGACGAGCAGAACGCGATAATTGGGCGTGCCCGTAAAATCATTTCCTCATACGAAGACATGGCCGAACTGATTCGTCTTGGCGCTTATCGCAAAGGCACAAACCCCGAGGTGGACGAGGCGATCTACTATTACCCGCGGATCGAAGAGTTCCTGCGCCAAGGCAAGGACGACCACAGCGATCTCGACACGTGCTATAAGCTGCTGGCGGAAGCATTGCTGCCGCCTTCGGCGGATGTGGCGCCGGCGCCCGAAAGTCAAGGCCAGGCCGCGCGCCGTCCCGCGCCGCCGATGGCAAAGGCCGCGCCGCCGCAGGGTCAGAAAGTCGCACCACCGGTCAGACCCGCGCCCAGGAAGTGAGCCCGCGCTAAAAAATCATGGCACAACAAAAAGACCTTCACACCCTGATCCGCCTGCGTAAGTGGGACGTCGACGAGAAACAGCGCGTGCTTGCGACGTTGCTGCGCCAAGAAGAGGGTGTCATCGCGAAACAGGCGGAGCTGGAAGCGGAAGTCAAAGCTGAGATGGCTTTTGCCGCGCAATTGCCGGGTGATCAGCGCGGTACGTTGACCGGCTACCTGAAACGCTGCGAAGGTTTCCGTCACGCCCTCGCGGCGGCCTTGCAGGATATCCGCAACCGTATCGCCGTCGCCCAGGATCATTTGGCGGAAGCCTTCCGGCGGCTGAAGACTTTTGAAGTAACGCAAGACCAGCGCGACGTGGCTGAAGCAAAAGAAGAGGCGCGGCTTGAGACCATTATGCTCGATGAAATCGGGCTGAACCTGCATCGCCGCAAGAACGCTTAAGGACGTGGCGGCAGAATACAAGAGTGGGGGAGAGCCTTGACCGAATTTGAGCGCCTATCGGCGATTGAGGAAATCAAACAGCTTAAGGCGCGCTATTTCCGTTGCATGGACACCAAGGACTGGGCGGGGATGGTGGATGTCTATGCCCCCGATGCCGAGGCCGATTTCCGTGCCGAGAGCCCCGATGGTTTCGTGAAGGGGGCCGCGCAGATCGTCGCCTATACCCGCGGATCGATCGCCACCGTGACGACGGTTCATCATGGCCACATGCCTGAAATCACTGTATTATCCGCCGACGAAGCGGTGGGCGTATGGGCGATGGAAGACCTTTTGTATTGGCCGGAAGGCGAAGGTATCACGCGTGCCGATGGCACGCGCATCAGCCGTCTGCACGGCTTCGGCCACTATCATGAAACCTACCGCGTACATGGCGGCCGGTGGCGCATTCAGACTTTGCGTCTGACCCGCCTGCGCGTCGAGGTCGGTTAGAGGCATCGTCGCTATGGCCCCTGCGACAGCTACAGACTTTAAAAATCTGCATGTCCTCATTGTCGATGACGATGCGGTGATGCTCGATCTCATCGAGGCCCTGCTGAAATCCATCGGCGTTGGGCTCGTGACGCGCGCCACGAGCGGGGCAGAAGCTTTCAACATCCTGGCTAAGGCTGAAAGGGTGATCGACTGCACCCTTTGCGACGTCAGCATGGCCAATGGCAATGGTTTGCAGTTGCTGCAGGCGATCCGCATGGGCCAAGTGAAAAGCGTGCGCACTGATGCCTGCTTTGTATTGCTGACGGCTTCGGGAGACGCGGCTACGGTCGCCGCGGCGGCGGAACTGGATGTGAGCGGTTATCTGGTCAAGCCCGCGACGCCGGAAAAGCTCCAGTCGGCAATTAGCAAGGCGCGGCAGCGCGCCATCAAGATCAACTTTCATAAATACGCGAAGGTCGTGCTTCCGTCCTGAAACAAAATGCCCGCCTGTAACGTTGTTGCAGTTGAGCCCGCGGGAGTTTGCGCTCGGGGCCCCTGGGCAAGGGTTTTAGAGGGCGCTTGTTGGAGAACGGCGTCATGCAAATCACGTTCGACCCGGATGGCTTGCGGTATATCATCGACATTCCTTTCCCGGCGATTCAGGGTTCATGACGTCGCCATCTGTATTGGATTCCTCGCCGCCGCTTCTTCACAACCGTAAAGTCCTCGTGGTTGAAGACGAGGTCATCATTTCGTTCCTCATTCAAGATTTGCTGCAGGAACTGGGGTGCGATGATATATGGCTCGCATCAAATGTGAAGGGGGCGCTCGCGATATTGGCCAGTCGCACGCCAGATCTTGCGTTGCTCGATGTGAACCTGGCCGGCGAAAAATGCTCTCCCGTGGCCGAAGCGCTGACCAGGGGAGGTGTGCCGTTTCTGTTCACGACGGGCTATGGCCGCGTGGGCGTCCCGGCCGTGTGGGACAAAACCCCGGTGTTGCAGAAGCCTTACGACATTGCGGCTCTGGAGGCCGTGATCCGCGAGATGATGCGCGCTCGCGCGTAGCTATTACGGCACTTGCGCCGGCTTTTCCGCGGGTTTGCCGCCAAAACCGCCGATATCGTCCAGCGCATCGATGCGCACATCCGGACTCAATTGATTGACCGACATGAAGCCGGTGGCGCCATCCGGCGTGGTGACCCGAAGCCACTGTCCTGCGGGGTCGGCCTCCGTCACCAGCACGATCGTGCCCTGACCGAGTACGGCCACAAGCTGATAGTTGGAGCCTGGCCCGGTGCGCAGGTTGGCGAGTTTGGCGGCCACACTATAGATGCGCCCTGTAGCAGGCATGGACGATAGAGGGGCAAGCGTGCCGGCTGGATCTTGTGACGGCGTGATCGCAGCTGGCACGTCGATAGCGGCGATGAAATTCCTAAACTGCATCGTCAGCGGCACGGGCGAGAGCATGGTCGCGCTCATGCTGACCACGCCCACAATGATCGCCAAGGGGAGAATTTGCGCCGTCGCCGCCCAACCAGGCTTATTCCAGCGATCCTTCAAGGCGCGCGCGGGATGAGAGCTCAGCGACAACAAGAGCGTATCGACATCGTGGCGAAGCTGCGGCGTGGCTGCAAAACTGATGGCTTGTTCGGCGGCGTTGCGCGCCAGTTCCATCTCCCCGCGCGCTTTGAAAGCGCGGGATTGGCGCATGAGCAAACGGGCGTTGCGGTCGGCCGGTTTACGCCCGCCGCGCACATTGGTGATAAGGGCTTTGACGGTTTCCTTCGGGCCATGAGGCAATGCCCACCAACCCGCGAGCCACGTGATCAGGGACGCGCGAACGGCGGTGCGGTCGGCGCAACTCCGGCAGTATATGCCCGACAGCCCGCGGCGTTGGACTTTGGTTATGCGCCCCCAGACGAGATCAAAAATAATGTAACGCGGTTGCGCAGTAACTTTTCCGCATTTGCAGACGGCGGGCTGCTCGCCGGTGTTCGCGCGCGCCTGGGTGCGGTACGCCGATTTTGGCGAGTTGCGTGCCTCCGCGCGCGGCGGCTCCTGCTTGCGTTCCTTGCGCTCCATTTCAGGATCACGTTTGCCTTCACCGTGGCGGTTATAGGCGTATGCATTGCCGTTGGCGCTCGTGTGCCCGTTGGCGTTGTCTTTATTCTTCCAGGGACGATCATAGGTCGCGCGCTTGCCGGGATCGCTCAGGGTTTCATATGCCTCATGCAGACGATGGAATTGCTTGGCTGCGATCGGCGAAGGGTTGAAGTCCGGGTGCAGACGCTTTGCCTTGCTGCGGTAAGCGGCCTTAATGGCGTCGGCGTCGGCGTTTTCGTCAATGCCGAGTGCGATGTAATAGCCCTTGGGATCCCTGAGGTTCATGGCAGTGTCTGTTAGAGATTTTTAAACACAGAGAGGTGATCCCAGCCGGGCTGACGATCCTCGACGGTGACGGAATGGTTGACGACGCCCCCCGACTGGCTGTTAACCGTGACGCGCAGCCACTTCGGCACCAGTTCGTTGGAAACATCGGCGGCGATATCGGCGGCGATGGCTTCAGGCGTGGTGAAAGGCGCCCTGTTGCGCGCAGCGGCATACGCGTCGAAGCCCGTGCGGGTCATCACCAACTGGTCGGGCACGTAGCTCACGGCCAACGCCATAGTGTTGTTGAGTTGCGCCGACAACGTGACAATCGTCACCAACCCCGGCGCGGGCGCCGGAGCAGTGGTGAGCAGGTGGCGCACGGCGGTCGCCGCGCCGCCTTCCGGCGGGGTGGGTGGGGTCGTGTTCATCCCGCCAGTTTAACGAAAGCCCGGTAACGAGGGGTTAACGCCGGTTTACCTTTTAGTCCGGTTTGACCGTCAGACCGGCTTTGGACAAGAAGTCAAACACCTCGCCATAGGCTTTCTGTGTCGCCTCCGCGCCGAAGAAACCATGACCGCCGCCGGGTATGGGCACCAATTTATTGACCGCATTTACCTTGTTTAGGTGTTCGTGCAGGCGCTGAGCTTGAACGAACGGTACGACCGGGTCTTTGTCGCCGTGGACGGTAATGATGGGCGGCAGACCGGCGCGCACGTAAGTCACGGGCGAAGCCTGCTTGGCGATACCGCTGCGGTTAGCCTGGCTGCCCAACCACATGACGGCGTAGGGCTTTTCGTTGGGCGCGCCTTGAGCCATGTCGGCGACATCGGTGATGCCGAACCAATTGACGATAGCCGCGACACGCACCGGCTCCTTAATCGGGTTGAGCAGATCACCCGCGGTGCAGGGACCGTTGAGTTCGCTGACGGGCGGGATCATGCCGGTGGTGAGGGCCAGATGGCCCCCCGCCGAATGGCCCATGACCACGATCTGTTTAGTGTCGAAGCCGTATTGCTTGGCGTTGTGAAATATCCACTTCAATGCGCACAGGCAGTCCTGCACGGCGGCGGGCGCCAAGGCGACATCGGAAGAGCGGTAGTCGGCATTGATCACGTTCCAGCCCATCTGCAGGAAGACGTTCACCGCGAGCGGGTACATATCTTTGGTGAAACCGGGGAGCCAGCCGCCGCCATGGATATACAGCAGCGTCGGGCGCGGTTTGCCGTCATTGCGGGCGTAAACATCGAGTTTGGATTCCACGCCCCCGGATTTCGTATAGGCGATGTCCGGCGAGATGACGTAGCGCTCCTCCATCTGTATCGCCCACTTGACGTCGGGTGTTTGCGCGTGAGCGCGGACGACAACGGCCAGAGCAAGGGCCGTCAGAGCAATGCGGAACAAGGTCATGTGATCCTCCCCAGGATGGGGGGAAGTGTACGCGAGGTTCGTGGACGTTAAATAGGGTCAGAGTCAAATTTTGACGTAGATCTGTTTTTTGCAATGCACAGTCCGGCGTCAAAATTTGACTCTGACCCTATTTAACGCGCACCTCCATTGATCAAATTCGACTATCTTACGGCTCGCGTCCCACTTTCAAGGATCCGCCCCTGTGCCCTTCTACGCCATTGATGGATTTATCCCGGTCGTTGATCCCACGGCTTTTGTGCATCCCACCGCGACTTTGATCGGCGACGCGGTCGTTGGGCCCGGCTGTTATGTGGGACCAGGCGCGTCCATGCGTGGTGACTTCGGACGCGTGTCGTTGCGCAAGGGTGCGAATCTGCAGGACAACTGCGTCATGCACTCGTTTCCCGGCAATGAAGCGGTCGTGGAAGAAGACGGTCACGTCGGTCACGGCGCGGTGCTGCACGGCTGCGTGATCGGAAAAAACGCGTTGGTGGGCATGAGTTCGGTAATCATGGATGGCGCGGTGATCGGCGAAAATAGTTTCGTCGCCGCCATGAGTTTCGTGAAGGCGGGTATGATCGTGCCGCCGCGCAGCCTGGTGGGCGGTATCCCCGCAAAGGTGATGCGCGAGCTTACGGATAAGGACGTCGCATGGAAGGCCAACGGCACGCGTGAATACCAGGAGCTGGCGGTGCGCTGCCGCGAAACGCTGCGGGAATGTCAGCCGCTAGGCGCAATGGAACCCGGACGTCAGCCGCGTCCCGCGACCAAAACCATACCGCTGTCGGAGTTTAAAAAGCGATAGGGCACGCGCCCGCGCCCTTTTACGCCCACAACCCGCTTTTATCCGTCGCCATTGCGACCGCCAGCGGATCGGCGAATTTCTTCACGACCTGAAACGTCAATCCGCCCTTCAGGCCCATGGCGCCGTTGGAGGCGATGAAGATGCCGGTGAGATCATTGCGGATCTGATCGGAAAGCTCCGTCTTTGTGCGGATCATCAAGTCAAAGCCTTTGCTCTCCTTGCGGAACATGCCGTCGAGTTGCATGGATCCCAGCTTTGAGAGATCAAGATTGATCAAAAAGCGCGTGCCTCCGCCGCTGGTTTTCTTTTTCGCATCATCGTCGGCATCGCCTTCCCGGCGCGTGATGAGGGCAATGCGGTCGATTTGGCCTTCGGTGTTCCAGGGCAGCGGCAGCGCGCGCCACTCGGTGCCGGTTTCGCGGGTGCGCGCCGAGAGCGCGCCGACCTCCTCGGAAAGCTGCGACGCCAAGTGCGCGCCGCGCGGGCCCGCGCGTTCGAGAGCGCGTAACGCTGAATCGCCCGGCCACTGGCGGGCATCGCCGCTGCGCATGGCCTGCGCGAATGAGATCATGGCCGCGGCCGTGCGCGGGCCGCCGTCGGGAATGGCTTGCGCCAACTGCTGCGCCGCCTGGGGATCGCTGCGTTGAAGCACCTGTAAGGATTCCGTCAGCGTCGGCCATCTGGTCATGGCGCCCGGCGGACCGCTGAGCGGTAAAGCGCCGGCGGGCACGGGCGGCGGAAGCTTGCCGGGGCGGGGTTCCAATTGCGCGGTGATTTCCAAGGTCACCTGCGTGCCGGGCGGTAGATTGGCGCGCACGTTCAGTTGCACCTGACCCGCGCCGGTATCAATCACGGGCGCGCCAAAAGGCGTCGTGGAAATAACGGTGCCGGTGAAGGTGCCAAGCATGGGCGGTGCTTGTACGGTCTGTGGCGGCGAAGGTGGAGCGGCGGGGAGTCCTTGCGCATTGGCGATAAGCGGGCCGGTTTGCGGGACGGCGGGCGGCGGCGTTGTGACGACCGGCGTTGGGGTTGTCATCGGCGGTACGACCGTCGCCGGCGCCGTTAGTGATGGCGCGGTGATGGGTGCGGCGCCAGGCAAAGTGAGGCTGGCAATGCGCAGCGAAATCTCTCCACCCGTAACGAGGTGGAATGGCATGGGGGCAGCCGTTGTAATTGCGGGAACGGAAGCTCCTGCTGCAGGCGCTGTTACCGGTGTCGCCGCGGGCAAGGTTGCTGGCGTGATAACCGGTGTGCTTAAAGCGGTCAGTAACGCTTGCGGCGTAGCCGCTGCGGGATTGCCGAGAACCACCAGCGCAGAAATAGGGCCGAGGGACGGCACCTGCACCGGGCCGTTGGGCGTCCAGGCGGCGCCGGGAGGCAGTAACGTCGCACGCAGCAGCGGGTTCTGCGGGTCATTGGCCGGAATCTGGAGTAACTGAGGGGCTGCCGGCGCGGCGCGCGGGTCGGCGGCGGCTTGGCGCGCCAGCTGCGCGAGGACTTGCGCCGCGGGCTGGTTATCGACGGTGACGACGCGGACGGTAACTTGCGGCGCCGGCTGGTTAGCCTGTGCGGTCCGCAGGACTTCCAGCGCTACCTTGGCGTTGTGGGGAAGCTGGACGGGCAATTTGATGGTGACGTCGCCCTGGGGCGTGCGCAGCATGATGGTCTGTTGCTTAAGGTCGGCAGGCGTATCAGGCGACGGTGGTGTGGGTTTAACGACCGCTTCCAAAATGGTTCCGGGCGACAGTGCGATGATCGCGGCCGGTGGCGACACAATCTGCACCACGGGCGCGGCGGCAGGTGCGACCGTCGTTGGCGGCGGCGGCGTGCTCGGCGGCGGAACGGTGGTCATCGCGCGGCGAAGTTAGGGCGCCAGCAGACGGTCGGCGATCGCCTCGACATCCATGGCGGCTTCGGATGCGGGCGAGCGGATCAGAATTGGCGTCTGATGTCGGATGCATTCGCGCACGCGGGCATCGCGGCGGATAATGCCTGCCAACGGCGGCGAGATTTTCAAGAAGCCCTGACAGGCCTTGAACAGCGTTTGATACGTGCGTTCGCCTTCACGGGTGGAGTTGGAAGCGTTCACGACCACGCGAATATCCGTCTGTGGGCGTTCCATGGCGGTAATTTTGATGAAGGCATAGGCATCGGTCAGCGACGTTGGCTCGTCGGAGGTAACGACGAGAATGGTGTCGGCGGCCTTCGCCAGCTGACGCACGGACTTTTCGACGCCGGCGCCAAGGTCGAGAATGACGCGATCGTAACGCGAAGCCAGGAGGGCCAAATCCTCGCCCATGATCTGAAGGCGCGAGAGCGGAATGTTGGCCAAAGTGCCGGAACCCGAACGTCCGGCAATGACGTCGAAGCCGCCCGGTTCGTACTGCATGGCGGCTTGGTTGAGCGAAAGCTTGCCGGCGACGACGGAGCCTAGGTCGTATTGCGGCATGAGGCCTAATTGAATGTCGATGTTGGCGAGACCAAGATCGCCATCGAACAGCAGTGCGCGTTGGCCGCGTTTGGCCAGGGCATGTGTGAGGGTGATGGAGAAGAAGGTTTTACCGACACCCCCTTTGCCCGACGCCACGGCGATGAGTTTCCCGCGCTTCGCGCTGACGGCGGGGCGGCCCGCTAAGCGCGGTGTGGCGGTACCGCCGGCAGCTGCGGCTTTTAGGGCTGCGGATGGCGGCAGGGTTGACGTGCTCATCTCTTAACCTCGGAACGGATGCTGACGGGGCGCAGGATTTCCGCGGGCGGCTCTTCCACGCGCGGCTGCAATTCTTCTTCGGGCGGCAAAATCAGCCGCGCCATGGAGACGGGATTGACGGCGCACAAGCCGGTGGCGACGTGGGGATTGAGGCTGACCTCGCTGAACATCAGCTGGCCGGCGTCGGCGGCGGCAAGGATCGCGCCGAGGCGTCGGGTCATATCGAGCCGTGTCGCCAGCAGCCGCGTGGCTCCGGACGCACCGAAGGCTTCGCCAATGTCGGCGGCTTCCGACGCATCGCCGCCGGCGGCCATCACGAGGATCGGCTCCACATCGGCGGCGTTGATCAGGGTCTTCAGGAAATCCATGTCGTGCTGGCTGAAGGGATTGAGACCGGGACTGTCGATGAATACGAGATCGTACTTCGACATCATATCGTTGACGTGCAGGCCAAGACCTTCCGCGCCGCGCACTTGGCGCAGATCGACTTCAAGAATGCCGGTGAAGGCCGCGAGTTGTTCGACCGCGCCCGCGCGAATGGTGTCGGCGGTGATAACGCCCACCGGGCGGCCCGCGAGACGCGCGCGCGCGGCGAGTTTGGCGGTGGTGATGGTTTTGCCGGAGCCGGGCGGCCCAACAAGCATGAAGGGCCGGGGGCTTTTGCGTTCCGGCAGCGGCGCGAAATCGAAGTGATCTTCCAGCGCTGTGGCACAGGCCATGGTGGGCGAACCCACCTCCACGGCCATGGCGGCCTGCACCATCTTCTCGACGAGGCGCGCGGGCGTGCCGTGATACTCAAGAGCTTCGCGCACGCGCTCGCCAAACGGCGTCGTGTCGCGGCCCGAGAGGGCGCGATTGATATCTTCGTCGTCGCTGGGGTCTTCAAGCGCGGCCGTGATGCGCACGCCCTGGCCGTCGGAGGACCGCTGCGTGGAAACGATAATCGCGTTCTCACCCAGTTCCTCGCGCACCATGCGCATGGCTTCCGCCATGGTCGGGGCGTTGTAAGACTTTAGCCGCATCCCGCTTCCCACTCTTCGCTGCAGTCGTGGCGCGAAGTCCCGCTCGTGTATCAGGTGAAGTCAGAAAGAAATTTCGCGGCAATCACGCATGCTTGCGGTGCGTAGAATTTCTTTCCGGTCCCACCTTAATCCCCAGTCCCCCATCCTAGATCTGACCGACGGTCCGGATCTTCGCCTTGGGGTGAATTTCGTTCTGCGACATTACCACCGTCATCGGCCGGAAGCGGTCAATAATTGAGCGCACATAGGGTCGAACGGTGGGTGAAGTCAGCAGGATCGGGGTTTCGCCTTGCATCGCGAACCGCTCGAAGTTTTGGCGTACGGCGGAAATGAATTCCTGCAACTTGGACGGGGCCATGGACAACTGACGATCGTCGCCTTGACCCGTCAGTGACTCGCCGAACTCTTGCTCCCACTCGGGCGACAAAGCCACCAGCGCGATAACGCCGTTGTCGTCCACCGACGTATCGGAGAGTTGGCGGGAAAGCCGTGCGCGGACATGTTCGGAGATCATCAGAACATTGCGGGTAATCGCACAAGCCTCGGAAATACCTTCCAAAATCGTCGCGAGATCGCGGATCGAGACGCGCTCGTTGAGGAGGTTCTGCAGCACGCGCTGGATGCCGGCGACCGTGATCTGCGATGGCACCACTTCGGCGATAAGCTTTTGCTGGTCCTTGTCGAGTTCGTTGAGCAGCTTCTGGGTCTCGGTATAGGACAGCAGTTCGGACATATTGTCGCGTACCACTTCCGTGAGGTGTGTCGTGATGACCGTCGGGGGATCCACGACCGTATAACCGCGGAACAGAGCTTCTTCGCGGTTTGAGGGATCGATCCACAGCGCGGGCAGGCCGAACGTCGGTTCCTTGGTGCGTTCGCCGGGCAGGGAGATTTCCTCGCCGCGGGGATCCATGACCAGGAGCATGTTGGGACGCAGGTCGCCTTTGCCGGCTTCGACTTCCTTGATGTAGACGGCGTAGGAGTTGGCCGGGAGCTGCATGTTGTCCTGGATGCGCACGGCGGGCATGACGAAACCCATGTCGGTGGCCAATGCGCGCCGCAAAGACTTGATCTGATCGGTGAGACGGCGGTTGTCGTTGTTGATCAGCGATAAGAGGCCGTAGCCCAGTTCCAGGCGCACCATGTCGATCTTCATGGCCTGGGAGATGGGCTCTTCCTGAACCGGCACTTCCTGCTTCGATTTGATTTGTTCGAGTTGCGCGGCCTTGGCGGCTTTCTGGCTGTTCTGCCAGGTCACGAAGATGGCGGCACCGCCCGAGACAAACGCAAGCAGCATAAAGGGCATTGCAGGCGTGCCGGGTAAAAGGGCGAGCGCGACCGCGAGCGCGGCGCTCATACCAAGAGCCTTGGGATAACGCGTGAACTGCGTGCCGATGGCCACGTCCATCGTGTCCTTAAGGCCGCCCTTGGAGACCATGATACCAGCGGCGGTGGAGACGATCAGGGCGGGAATCTGGGTGACCAGGCCGTCACCGATGCTCAAGCGGGTATAGGTGTCGGCGGCGTGCGAGAACGAAAGATCTTTCTGCACCATACCGATGATCATGCCGCCGATGACGTTGATGGCGGTGATGATGAGACCGGCAACGGCGTCACCGCGCACAAACTTCGAGGCGCCATCCATGGCGCCAAAGAAGTCGGATTCTTTTTGCAATTCCTCGCGGCGGCTGCGGGCTTCCGTTTCATCGATCAGGCCGGAAGAGAGATCGGCGTCGATGGCCATCTGCTTGCCGGGCATGGCGTCTAAGGTAAAGCGCGCCGTCACTTCGGCGATACGCGTCGAACCCTTGGTAATGACCATGAAGTTCACCAACGTCAGGATGGCGAACACGATCACGCCGATGACGAAGTTGTCGCCCATGATGAAGCCGGCGAAAGCTTGAATGACGTGGCCGGCGGCAGCCGTGCCTTCGTGACCGTGGGCGAGGATCAGGCGCGTGGTGGCGAGGTTGAGGGCGAG
>JAIEMI010000290.1 GCA_019752235.1 Rhodospirillaceae bacterium | reverse complement strand
AAAAAATTTAGCCGACCTCGAAAAACTCGCGCAGAACCCCGCCGCGCTGGAAAAGCATCTGACGCAGGCGGTCGACACCGCCATGGCGGTGATCACCACCTACGGCCTGAAGATGATCGGCGCCATCTTGATCCTGGTGGTGGGCATGATGATTGCCGGGATGGTGCACAAGGCCATCATGAACGCCGGTCAGCGCACGCACCGCATCGACGTCACGATTTTCACGTTCATGGCGTCGCTGGCGAAGTATGCGGTGATGGTGTTCACCATCATCGCGATGCTGTCGAGCTTCGGTGTCGAGACGACGAGCTTCGTCGCGGTGCTGGGCGCCATGGGCCTCGCCATCGGCCTGGCGCTGCAGGGCACGCTCAGTCACGTCGCCGCGGGCCTGATGCTGATTTTGTTCCGCCCGTTTCGTTTGGGCGACACCATCGAAGCCGCGGGCGTGGCCGGGAGCGTGGTCGAAATCTCTTTGTTCACGACGGAAATCTACACCGCCGACAACATCAAGATCATCATCCCCAACAGCGCCATCTGGGCGGGCGTGATCAAAAACCTCAGCGAGCATGAGCGGCGCAAAGTCGTCATCGAAGTCGGCGTGTCCTATGCCGCCGATGTCGAGAAGGTCATCGCGATGGTGCACGCGGTAGTCGAAGGCGACGCCCGCGTGCGCAAGGATCCGCCGCCCATGGTGGTGGTGTCGCGCTTCACCGACGCCGCCGTCATGCTGATGGTGGAAGCCTGGGTCGCCAACATCGACCTGGCGCCGGTCCGCTTCGACCTGAATCGAAAGATCAAGGAAGCCTTCGCGCGCAACGACGTGAGCCTGCCCGCGCCCGCGCGTGTGTCACAGTTCGCGCCGCCGCCGCCCACTTCGGCGTCCAAGACCTGAAGCGCCTTACTGCTTTTTGACGGTTTCCACTTCCAGAATCACCGGACGCTTGTTGAAATTGCCGTGCGGCGGCGAGAGATGGCCGCTGACGGTGACATTCTGGTCGGTGAAGGGTTTTGCCGCGAGGGTGTCCTTAAAGACCAACTGGATGTCCTGAACGTTGTGCGCGGGCGTACCCAAGTCATCGCCCGGCGGCGAGTCCACGCACAGGGGCTTTGGAACCTGTAGAATCCAATAGTCTTCAACGGCGGCGACCTTGCCCTGGACGGTGGCCGGGGTGTCGAAGATCAGACATGTTTCGGCGGCGGCGGGCCTTATAAAGGCGGCGGCAACGACCAACCAAAGAACTTTCCCGATCATCGCGCCTCCAGAGGTTTTAGCCGTGGTTTTGACCATGCTATGCTAACCGCAGGGTCCGGGAAATCAGCTCTCATATCATTGTAAGAACGCCACTGCATGGTCGCGCACGTCAACACCGTCGCCTTTGCCGGAATCGAGGTTCTGCCGATCGAAGCCCAGGTGGCGATTTCCGGCGGCCTGCCGACCTTCACCATTGTCGGATTGCCCGACAAAGCCGTCGGCGAATCCCGCGAGCGCGTGCGCGCGGCGCTGAACGCCATCGGCCTCGCGCTGCCCGCCAAGCGCATTACCGTCAATCTCGCGCCCGCCGACGTGCAGAAGGAAGGCAGCCACTTCGATCTGCCCATCGCCCTGGGATTGCTGGTGGCCATGGGCGTGATTCCCGGGGAGGAGATGGCGCAATATACGGCGCTGGGCGAACTGGGCCTGAACGGGTCCATCGCCGCAGTGGCGGGCGTATTGCCCGCGGCCATTGCCGCCAACGCGGCGGAGCGCGGTCTGATCTGTCCCGGAGCGCAGGGCGGTGAAGCGGCCTGGGCGGGCGGGCTTGACGTTCTGGCGCCGGCGTCGCTGCTGGAGCTGATCAATCACTTCAAAGGCGTGGCGGTGCTGGCGCCGCCGAAACCCGCGGAGCCAAAGGCCGGCACAGCGTTCCTTGATTTCAAGGACATCAAGGGCCAAGAATCCGCCAAGCGCGCGGTGGAGATCGCCGCGGCGGGATCACATAATTTGCTCATGATCGGCCCGCCGGGTTCGGGCAAGTCCATGCTGGCCGCGCGCATGCCGGGACTGCTGCCGCCGCTGAGCGCCGCCGAAGCGCTGGAAGTCAGCATGATTCATTCTGTCGCGGGACAATTGCCGGGCGGCAGCATCATCCGCCAGCGGCCCTTCCGCGATCCGCATCATTCGGCGTCGACGCCGGCCCTGGTGGGCGGCGGGCTGCGCGTGAGGCCGGGCGAAATTTCCCTGGCGCATCGCGGCGTTCTGTTTCTCGACGAATTGCCGGAATTCGCGCGTCAGGCTTTGGAGTCCTTGCGCCAGCCCTTGGAAACCGGCCGCGTGGCGGTAGCACGCGCCAACAGTCACGTGAGCTATCCGGCACGCTTCCAACTTGTCGCGGCGATGAATCCCTGCCGCTGCGGCTATCTTGACGATCCGCGATTGGCCTGCGGCAAAGCACCGAAGTGCGCCGTGGATTACCAGAATAAAATTTCGGGGCCGCTGTTCGACCGTATCGACCTGCATGTGGATGTGCCGGCGCTGGATCCGCTGGATCTGTCGGTGCCCGCGCCCAAGGAGGATTCCGCCACCGTCGCCGCGCGGGTGAAACGGGCGCGCGATCTTCAGACCGCGCGTTACAGCAGCATGGGTGAAGATGCGCGTCCGATCACGTGCAACGCCGAGGCCGACGGCGAAGTCCTCGAGAAGGTGGCCGCGCCCGACGCGGAAGGCCGCGCGCTGCTGACGCAAGCGGCGGAGAAGATGCGGCTGTCGGCGCGCGGCTATCACCGCATCCTGCGGGTGGGGCGCACCATCGCCGATCTGGATCACGCCGACGCCGTCAAGCGCGTGCACATCGCCGAAGCGCTGTCGTATCGGCGTCTTGTGCCTGGGCGCACACTCGCCGGCTAAATCGGCGGCCGATTCAACTCATCCGCTATACACCTTTCAAATTCGTGCAAACCCTTAATTTATGAGGGCTTTGCCATAATTGAATCCGAAACATTAGGGGGCATGAGTCGTTGCTTTTCTGTCCCTGAATTGTGGCCGTGGAGGAAACGACGAAAACGATCATTGCGGTGACAGCCGTCGCGCTGACTCTTTCAGCCTGCGGCTATAACAAAGGCGAGCGTGCCCTGTCGGGTGCCGGGATCGGCGCGGGCGCCGGCGCGGTGGGCGCTGCGGTGCTGGGTTCCGACCCCTTGACCGGCGCCGTTGTCGGCGGCGCCGCCGGCGCGGCGACGGGCGCCCTGACCGATCCGGACGACGTGAATTTCGACAGGCGGCGGCGCCGTTAAAGGCATGCCGCCCATGGCGCCGCGCGTTTCGGTGCGACGCGTGCATCAGATGATTGTGAGCGTCTGACGCCGTATCGCCCTTCTTGCGCGGCAGCGCCCTGCCCCAGGCAATGGACCCCTTTTAGGGGCCGTGCCCGGGACAGGAGCGGTTTAAGCTCCCGCTAACCATCCGGCCGCTATTCTTTGCCGCATCGGCGTTCATAAGGATCGCGGCGTGCTGATTTTCAGACAGATTATTTTTTCGCTTGTCCTCGCCGCCAGCGCGGCGCCGCGCGGCGCATGGGCCGAGGAACGCCTCGCGATGCCGCAATTTCCCACGGGCTGGGTGGAAGCTTTCAGCCGCGGCGGCATCCAGGAAATGATCGAGTACGTGCCGCCGGGTCAGACCGCATCCACCTGGCAACGCAAGATCATCCTCGAAATCTATCATGATTTCGAGAATCTGCCGCTTGATACGCTTCAGCGCCGCGCGGCTTCTCAAAACCGCGATGCCTGCAAGGGTGTGGTCGAAGGCAAGTTTCAATCGGGTGTCAACAACGGCTACCCGTCAGCCTTCTGGACACTGGGCTGCAAGCGCGAAAAAACGTCGGGCTTAGGCGAGACGCGCTACACCAAAGTCATTCAAGGACGCAGCGGCCTCTACATGCTGACACAGGTCTGGCGCACGCCCGCCTATGAGACCGTTCCGAATATTTCCACCCAAGAGATCGAAGGCGTCATGGCCTTCCTGACATCGTCGGTGCTGTGCGACCCGGATGTGAGAACCAGCGCCTGTCCCGACGAAGCGCCGGCGCCGCGAAAATAACAGCGGTTACTTTTTGACGAGCATGGGCCCCAGAGGCTGACCGCCGAAGACGTGAATATGGAGGTGCGGCACCTCCTGATGCGAATTCGGCCCGGCGTTCGCGAGAATGCGATACCCCGACTCTTTCAAGCCCTTCATCGCGGCAACCTTGCCGACGGCGCGAATTAATCCGGCGATTTCAGCGTCCGAGGCCGTGGCCGAAAAATCCTTCATCGAAATATATCTGCCCTTGGGGATGACAAGGGTGTGGACCGGCGCCTGCGGGTTGATGTCTTCGAAAGCGAGTGTGTATTCGTCTTCGTGGACTTTCTTGCACGGGATTTCGCCGCGCAGGATGCGCGCGAAGATATTATTGTTGTCGTATTCATCGAACATGTCAGGCGCCGTTCTTTTTGCGGGCTTCCTTCACCGCGACACCCGAGGTGCCGAAGCGGCGCTCCAGTTCCTCCCAGACATCGCCCGGCACGATCCCCTTATCCGCCCAGAGCACCAGCAGGTGATACAGCAGGTCGGCGCTTTCGCGCACCAGACGGTCATTGCCTTCATCGACCGCCGCGATCACGGTTTCAACGGCTTCCTCACCCAGCTTTTGCGCGATCTTGTTCGTGCCCTTGGCGTAGAGACGCGCGGTGTAGGACGTCGCCGGGTCGGCGGTCTTGCGCTCCTTCACGACCTCGTAAAGCTTCAACAGGATCGTTTCGTCGATTTTGTTTTCAGCGCTCATGATGTCCGCTCATTGTGTTCTTTGGGCACTATGCAGCCTGCAGGCGTACCGGAATGCCCGCGGCCCGCAAATGTTCCTTGGCTTGACGCAACGTGTACTCACCGTAGTGAAAAATGGATGCCGCCAGCACGGCGGTGGCGTGACCTTCGCGCACGCCCGCGACTAAATGATCAAGTGTGCCGACACCGCCGGATGCGATGATGGGCACGTTGACGGCATCGGCCACGGCGCGGGTGAGCGGAATATTGTAGCCCGCGCGGGTGCCGTCGCGGTCCATGGAGGTCAGCAGGATTTCCCCCGCGCCATAGCTGGTCATGCGCTTGGCCCAGGCGACCGCGTCGATCCCGGTGGCGTTGCGACCACCGTGGGTGAAAATCTCGAACTTTCCGGGCGCGACTTGCTTCGCGTCCACGGCGACGACGATGCACTGGCTGCCGAACTTCTCGGCGGCTTCGCGCACGAACTCCGGCGTTTTCACCGCGGCGCTGTTGATCGAGACCTTGTCGGCGCCGGCCAACAAAAGTTTGCGGATATCCTCGACCGCGCGCACGCCGCCGCCGACCGTGAGCGGCATGAAGCACTGCTCGGCCGTGCGCGAAACCACGTCATAGATCGTGTCGCGGTTTTCGTGGCTGGCGGTGATGTCGAGGAAGCACAGTTCGTCGGCGCCGGCGGCATCGTAAAGACGCGCCTGTTCCACCGGATCGCCGGCATCCTTGAGGTCGACGAAGTTCACGCCTTTAACGACGCGGCCGTCTTTCACGTCCAGACAGGGGATGATGCGGATCTTTAGCATAAGGGTTGTATGGCGCAGATAGCCCGCCACTTCAACATTTAGGCCGCTAAAAGCGCCACGGCCTCGGCCAGGTCGATGCGCCCATCGTAGATGGCGCGGCCCGAAATGACCCCGGCGATCCCCGAACCGGCCTGGGCTTTCACGGCCTTAAGGTCATCCAGGGAAGAAACCCCACCGGAGACAATCACCGGGATCGGCACGGCCCGGGCCAGCTCCGCCGAGGCGGCGACATTCGGCCCCGCCAGGATCCCGTCGCGGTCGATGTCGGTATGTATGATGGCGGCCACGCCGGCATCGACAAACCGTTTGGCCAGATCGATGACCGTCAGTTCGCCCGTATCGGCCCATCCTTCGGTGGCGACCTTGCCGCCGCGCGCGTCGATACCGACAGCCACCCGACCGGGATAAGCTTTGCAGGCTTCATGCACCAAGGCCGGGTTTTTGACGGCGGCCGTGCCGAGAATCACCCGCATCACACCGGCTTCGATCCAGGCGCGCACCGTGGCCATGTCGCGGATGCCGCCGCCGAGCTGCACGGGCACGGTGACGGCCGCGAGGATGGCTTTCACGGCATCGGCATTGACGGGTGTGCCGGCGAATGCGCCGTTGAGATCGACGACGTGAATCCAGCCGCACCCGGCATCGGCGAATTGCCGCGCCTGGTCGGCGGGGGAGTCATTGAACACGGTGGCTTGCTGCATGTCGCCTTTGATCAGGCGCACGCAACGGCCGTCTTTCAGGTCAATGGCGGGAAAGAGGATCACGGCTTCCCCACTATGGTTTCCAGGCGAGAAAATTAGAGATGAAGCGCAAACCGACGTCCTGGCTTTTTTCAGGATGGAACTGCGTGCCGATCATGTTGTCGCGGCCGACAACGGCGGTGACCGTTTGTCCATAGCTGACGGTCGCCAGCACGTGGCCCGGGTTATGGCATTGCATGTGATAGCTGTGAACAAAATAGGCGTGGCCGGCCGCGGGGATTCCAGCGAACACCGGATGGCCGGTCGCGGTCATGTTGAGTTCGTTCCAGCCCATGTGCGGCACGCGGAAACCGGCGCCGCCGGGACTCTCCGAACCTTCCGGTGTGAGGGCGACGACATTGCCTTGCAGCCAACCCAACCCTTGGGTCTCGCCATGTTCGAGACCGCGCTCGGCCATCAGCTGCATGCCGACGCAAATGCCGAGAAACGGTTTGCCCTTCTTAAGGACCGCGTCGGCCAACGCATCGACCATGCCCGGCACCGCATCGAGCCCGCGGCGGCAATCGGCAAAGGCGCCGACACCGGGAAGGACGATACGTTCGGCGGCGGCCACCTGGTCGGCGGCGGCGGTGACGATAACATTCCCCCGGAAACCGGACTCACGGGCGGCGCGCTCAAAGGCCTTGGCCGCGGAACGCAGATTGCCGGAGCCGTAGTCGATGATGGCGACAGTCATAACGAACGTGACCTTAACGGGACGCGGGGGCCGGGCGAGGCGCCGCTTTTACAGGCTGCCGCCGAGAACCCCTTTGGTGGACGGCACGGCATCGGCCTTGCGCGGGTCGATTTCCACGGCTTGGCGCAGCGCGCGCGCCAAGCCCTTGTAACAGGACTCGACGATATGGTGATTGTTCTCACCGTACTTATTCCACATGTGCAAGGTCGCGCCCGACGCCTGCGCGAATGCTTGGAACCATTCTTTAAACAGCTCCGTATCCATTTCACCCAGCTTGGGTTTGGTGAAAGCCACTTTCCAGATGAGATACGGGCGGTTCGACAAATCGAGGGCCACTTCCGTCAGGGTCTCATCCATCGGAATGACGGCGGAGCCGTAACGGCCAATGCCTTTACGATCGCCGAGGGCTTTAGCGACCGCTTCGCCGATGCAAATCGCCACATCCTCGGTGGTGTGGTGAAAATCGATGTGGATGTCGCCTTTGGCCTCGACCGTTAAGTCCATCAAACTGTGGCGAGAAAGCTGTTCGAGCATGTGATCGAGGAAACCGATGCCGGTTGATACCGCATAGCGGCCGGTGCCATCCAAATTCACCGAGACCTGAATCCGGGTCTCCTTGGTTTTGCGCGCGACGCTCGCCTGACGCATGGCTCTCGCTCCATCGGGTCCGGACCCTTCGTCCGGACATTAAATCATTGGGAAATCAGCCAAAGAAGGCTTTGATTTCGCGGTCCTTCTAGCAGGTCATTTTCTTATAAGCCACTTCATAAGCCGCTTCATTCGCCACTGGGGATTGAAAACCGGAACCTGCCGCCACTGGCCCTCGTTATGCCTCTGAGTTGCTTTGGCAAATGCCGACTACTTTGTCGGGCGACACGGTGAAAAATAAGGTTTAAAATTGTCTTTGTTGCCGTCAGCAGCAACATAAACAAGGTCGCGACGTTATAAATGCGACCATTAACAATTAAAAAGAGTGGGTTATGGAGTCGACAGTCATTCCTATGAAATCCCGTGGCAGAGGCCGGCAACCCGGTACCCGAGGCGGCGGTCCTGATCCTATCGACATCCATGTCGGTAAGCGGATCAAACTGCGGCGCACGCTATTGCATATAAGCCAGGAACAACTGGCCGGCGATATCGGCGTCACATTCCAGCAAGTGCAGAAATACGAAAGCGGCCACAACCGCGTCAGCGCAAGCCGCTTGTTCGATATTTCGCGCGTTCTTAATTGTCCAATCTCCTACTTCTTCGAGGACATTGGACCGGAGACGACCGGCGTGCGAACAACGCCGGCAGCGCGCAGTCCCGACGATCTCGCGGAAGAAGCGGCTGATTTCGACAGCGACCCGATGCAGCGTACGGAAACCTTGGAGTTGGTGCGGGCCTACTGGCGCCTGCATAACGCCGAACTACGCCGCAACGTGCTTGAGCTGTTGAGCAACATCTCCAAGCGCGAATAGGGTTTAGACTCCATAGGTCATGAGATTGCCGCGGGCCTGTGTTCAGCCCGCGGACATTTTTCGCGCCGTTTATGGATTGAGGCGGTAACCGCCCGGCTCGGTGATCAGCAGCCGTGCGATCGAGGGCTCGACCTCGATTTTCTGCCGTAAACGATAAATATGTGTTTCCAGCGTGTGCGTGGTGACGGCGGCATTATAGCCCCACACTTCACCGAGCAGAGTCTCACGCGACACGGTTTTATTCCCGACGCGATAAAGATATTTGAGAATCGCGGTTTCTTTCTCGGTGAGGCGGATTTTTTTCTGGCCGTCGCCGATCACCAACATCTTTGCCGCGGGCTGGAACTTGTAGGGCCCCACAAGGAAGATCGCGTCGTCCGACTGCGTGTGTTGACGTAGGTGCGCGCGCACGCGCGCGAGCAGTACAGCCATGCGGAACGGCTTGGTCACGTAATCGTTGGCGCCGGCATTGAGCCCTGTGATGGTGTCGTCTTCAGAATCCGCGGCGGTCAGCATAATGATCGGCGAGCGCACGCCGGCCTCGCGCATCTGTTTGCAAACGTCGCGGCCATCCATGTCGGGCAGACCGATATCGAGCAGAATGACGTCGAAGACCTTGGCTTTGACGCAGGCCAGCGCCGCGGCGGCGTCATGAGCCTCTTCGATGAGGCTGAACTCGCCCTGGGCAGCCAACTGCTCCTTGAGCGCGCCGCGCAGGAGGTCGTCGTCATCGACGATCAAAAGAGTAGCCGCAGCCGACACGTCCCGCCCTTCCCTCACGATGCTGGCCCGCCGGTCAACCCGACCGCGCCCGCCGCCTCTTGTCCCTTAAAGCTATGACATTGGCAACACTGATGAATTCTGACGCATGCCCGCGGGAGTGGCGGGGCGCGGCCCCCGGGGCTATATAGGCGTCATGGTGTTACACGCAAAGCCCACGACCGACCTTAAGTCCAGCGGCCTCAATGAGATAGGGCTTTTGGAATCGGTTGAGCGCGCCATCGCCGAGCTGCGCCGCGGCGTGGCCGTGGTGGTGACATCGGACGTGACCAAGGAAGCCGTGCTGGTCCGTGCGGCGGAAACCGTCGATGTTTGGCCCTTGCCGTTTTTCAGCATTGCCGGTGTTGGCCCGCTCTCGCTGGCGGTCACGGGACGCCGCGCCTCGATTTTGGGTTTGAGCCAGCCCGCCGCACCGGCGGTGCAGCTCGCCAGCACGACGGCTTTCTCGCCCGAACGGCTCCGCCCGCTGATCGATCCGCAAACCGAGGGCGCGCGCGTGCCGCCGCCGGGCATTACCGCGACAGCCGCCCCGCCGCACGGCGCCGTGGATGGCGCCATTCGTCTCACCAAGATCGCGCGGCTTTTGCCGGCCGCGGTTGTCGCGCCGCTCACCGGCGAGGACGCGCGCGCCTGGGCGCAAAGCGCGGGACGCATTCTGGTGACGACGGCCGCTATTGAATCTTATGACTGCAATCATGCCGATGATTTAAGGCCCATCAGTGAAGCACGCGTGCCGCTGGCCGGGGCCGCGGATACGCGCATCGTGTCGTTCCGTCCGCGCGACGGCGGCGCCGAACATCTGGCGATCGTCGTCGGCGCACCCGATCCATCTCGGCCGGTGCTGACGCGCCTGCATTCGGAATGCTTCACCGGCGACCTGCTGGAATCCTTACGCTGCGACTGCGGCGATCAGCTGCGCGGCGCGATCACGACGTTGGCGAAGGACGGCGGCGGCGTGCTGTTGTACTTGGCGCAGGAGGGGCGCGGGATCGGCCTCGTCAATAAACTGCGCGCCTATGGTTTGCAGGATCAAGGCTTTGATACCGTCGATGCCAACGAGCAATTGGGTTTCGACGACGACGAGCGCGTCTACCTACCGGCGGTACGAATGCTGCGCCACCTGGGCTTCACGCGCGTGCGCCTGCTGACCAACAATCCGGCCAAGGTCGGCGCTTTGGCGCGTCACGGCATCGATGTCACCGAACGCGTGCCGCACGCGTTTCCGTCCAACGAGCACAATTGGACCTATCTCCAGACCAAGGCCAAGCGCTCTGGGCACCTGTTCTAACGCCTTGATTCAGCGCGATTCATAACCTGTTAAACAAAATCCCTTTCCATGGGCCGCCATGGACAAGTCCTCACCGCTGACCACGACTGCGCCGCTCCCGGTTCCGCCACCCGCTCCGGCGCGCGGCGCCCACGCGCCCGAGGTCGGCGCCGAGGATTTCCGCGCGATGCTGGCCACCCAGGGCGTCAAAGCGCCCGCCGGCGCAATCCCCACCGCCGCCGAGGCGCAGATCGAAGCGGCGCAGATTGCCGCCAAAGCCCACGTCAATATCGGCGTTGCGCGCCAACCGGTGCTGACGGGCAGACAGCCGCAGCCTACGGCAATCGTCGCACCGGCACCGGGACGCTTCATGCCGCTCCGTGAAGGCCCGGCGGCCGCGCGCGCGTTCACAGCGCCGGCCCCGACCGGCGCCGCCAACACACTGGCGGGCCTGCGCGCCACGACAAAGTTCGCGCCGGGACCGACGGGACCACTGTCTCCGATGAAGCCCACTGCAAAGACCGCGGCAGCTCCCCCCTCCGCGCCCCACGTTCCTATGACGCAAACGGCGCCGCCCGCCGTGCCGCCTCATGCCGTCGACGCGTATACCTACGGTCTGCGCGCCATGCAGCAGGGGCTCGATAAGTACGACGCGATGAGCAAAACGGATAAAAAGCCCTAAGGCATATTTGTCTCGCGCTAGAATGCGGCATGACGTCTTTTGACAATACTCTGGTTGTGACTGCCGATGCCGCCACGCCGCAACGTGGGACGTTGCGCTATGGCGCGCGGACATGGCCCTGCGTGCTGGGACGTTCAGGCATCATTGCGCAGAAGCAGGAAGGCGACGGCGGCACGCCGGCCGGACGCTTCCCACTCCGGCGCGTGCTGTATCGCGCCGACCAGTTGTCCGTACCCGCTACTGCATTGCCGGTCGCCGTCATCGCTGAAGACGACGGCTGGTGCGACGATCCCGCCGATGCCGCTTATAACAAACCCGTCAAACTGCCTTACGGCGCCAGCGCCGAGACCATGTACCGCGACGACGGGCTTTACGACGTGGTGGTGATCATCGGTCACAACGATGATCCGGTGGTCCCCCGCGCCGGCAGCGCGATCTTCATGCACGTGACTCCAGATAACGGCGGATTCACGGCAGGATGCGTCGCGCTGGCGCGGGAAGATTTGCTGGCGCTCTTGCGTGCGGTGAAGCCCGGCGCAAACATCGAAATCCGCGCCTAAGCACGCGCGCCAAAAATAGCGCTGCCGACACGCACATGCGTGGCGCCGAACGTGATCGCTGTTTCGAAATCATCGCTCATGCCCATGCTGAGTTGAACAAGGCCGTTACGGGCGGCGATTTCGCGCAAGAACGCGAAATGAATCGCCGCCTGTTCTTCGACCGGCGGAATGCACATCAGCCCCGCCACCGGCAGCTTCCATGTGTCGCGGCAGGCGGCGATGAAGGCATCGGCATTGGTGGGATCTATGCCGGCTTTCTGCGGTTCCCGTCCGGTATTGATCTGAACGAAACAGTCTAGCCGGCGGCTCTGACGCTCCATTTCCGCCGCCAGTTTTTCGGCCAGGCGCGGACGGTCGAGGGTATGGATGACGTCGAACAGCGCCACGGCGTCGGCGGCCTTATTGGTCTGCAAGGGACCGATGAGATGCAGCCGCAAATCGGGGGTTTTTGCACGCAGATCGGGCCATTTGCCCTCGGCCTCCTGCACGCGGTTTTCGCCGAAGTGGCGCTGGCCCGCCGCGATCGCCACGGTGATGGCTTCTGGACCGTGGGTTTTGGACACGGCGATGAGAGTCACCGCATCCGTACCGCGGCCCGCCTTGCGGCTTTGCGCGGCGATGCGTTCTCGGATATCGGTGAGGGCGGCGGCGATTCCAGACACAGGACAACATATCGCTTGCTAAGATGAAACAATGAACCCGACGCTAACAAAGGCTGCCGCCAATCTCAAACGCCGTGCCGGCGCTACAGTGCATTCGCTGCCCGCGATATGGCTGATGAGCGATGACAACCGTTTGACCGACCCGGCAACCGCGGCGGCGACTTTACCACGCGGGGCGGCGGTGATCTTCCGTCATTACGCCGCGCCGGACCGCAAAGCATTAGCCATGCGTCTGGCCGGTATCTGCCGCCGGCGCGGCCTTAAGCTCATCATTGCCGGCGACTGGCGTTTAGCCGCCGCGAGCGGCGCGGCGGGTTTGCATCTCGCCGAGCACGCGGCGCGGCGCGGGCCCGAGGCTGGCGCGCGCCTCTGGTTGAAACGCAAATGGCTGACGCTCGCCGCCCATGGACCGGTGAGTTTGCGGCGTGCCGGACATTTCAACGCCGCGGCGGTTCTTTTGTCGCCGGTATTCACCACGGCCAGTCATCCTGACCTGCCGCCGCTGGGTCATGTGCGCGTCGCGTCCATGACGCGCACGACCCGAACACCTGTCATGGCCTTAGGCGGCATCACCGCGCGCAACATCGCCCGGCTACGTCACAGCGGATGCGCGGGCATTGCCGGCATCGGCTTTGCCCTGAAAGCCGAGAGAAAATAAGAAGGATTAGAAGCGCAGCTGAACGCCGACGCGCGCGCCTGTGCCCGGCGGCGAACCCGAGGCCGACGGCGGCTGCACCGACAGCGCAGAGCCGCGATTGTCGCCGACGCCGTAGAAGGCATCGGCATTCAGGCGGATGCGCGAGGTGATGTTGTAAATCCCGCCGATGGACCACTGCTTGCTGTCGATCTCGCGTTCCGCGGTGCCGACGCCTTGCGAGGTCAGGTAGGTCACGCGCAGATCGAGACCGCCCATCTCATAGCCAACCCCGGCCTGCATGCCCTGCAGACCCAAGAGCGGGCCGACGGCCGCGACTTCGTTGACGCCGGCCCGGAGGTAGAAACCGCCATAACCCACCGTGCCGCCCAAGGTCCACGACGTGGAGGGGGTCAGCGCGAGAAGCGACGGACGTTCGCTGTAGCTGCCAAAGACACCGATGCGGCCGATGGAGACCGGCGTGGTGTACTTGCCACCCACTTCGAAGGCGCGCAGCAGACCGAGGCCGCCGTTCATGCCGTTGAGGTTGCGCGGCGACAGCGGTCCGTTCGGAATACCCAGGGTCATGGCGCCATAAGCCGGCGACAGATAACCGATGGAGAGCGCGCTGTTGGCGAACGTGGACAGGCTGGGGCCTTGCAAGGCCGGCGCGACGGGCGAGAAGACCGACGGACGGCCCAGACGCAAACCTTCAGCTGCGGCAGGGCGGACCAGAAGCGCAACCAAGCCCGCAGTAAACACCGCTGTCGCCAGTCGCGAAAAAGTCGAGGTCGGGCACATAGTTGTGTGCGCTTTTGTTAGTGCGTTCGACGCAACTTTGCACCGCAGGTAGAGAGGGTCAATACGCCCGCCCCGCGCATCCTTGGAATCCTTCCAATTGTGGCAAAGAGTCCACACTCGAAGTCATTTTTACGGCCAAAGTGTTGTAAAAAGGCCCGGGGAATGAGGGTTTCAAGGCCGTCGCGGCGCAGAGGCCGGACGGTCGGTTCACACGTTAGTCAAGCGTCAACGACTCGGGGCTGCGGCCGGTTCCGCAGAACCGCTTTAGCCTTCGCCGCGCGTTTTGGTTTTGTTGGGCGCGGCGTTCTTTTCGAGAAACTCGATGATCATGCCGGCGATGTCCTTGCCGGTAGCGGTCTCGATGCCTTCGAGACCGGGCGTGGAGTTGACCTCCATGACAACCGGGCCGTGATTCGAGCGCAGCATGTCGACGCCGCAGACATTGAGGCCGAGAATTTTCGCGGCCCGCACGGCGGTGGAGCGCTCCTCGGGCGTGATCTTGATCGATTGCGCTTTGCCGCCGCGATGAAGATTGGAACGGAAGTCGCCGGGCGCGCCCTTGCGCTGCATGGCCGCGACGACCTTGCCGCCGATCACGAAGGCGCGCACGTCGGTAGCGTCGGCTTCCTTGATGAACTCCTGCACCAGAATGTTGGCTTCGACGCCGCCGAAGGCCTCGATCATGCTTTTCGCCGAGCTGCGGGTTTCGGCCAGCACGACGCCGATGCCTTGCGTGCCTTCCAGCAATTTGATGATCAGCGGCGTGCCGCGCACCATGTCGATGAGATCGTCCGCCTGGCTGGTGAGGTGGGCAAAGGCAGTGACCGGCAGACCGATGCCTTTGCGTGACAGTAATTGCAAGCTGCGCAACTTATCGCGCGAACGCCCGATGGCGACGGACTCATTGAGCGGATAAACGCCCATCATCTCGAACTGCCGCAAGACCGCGAGACCGTAGAACGTGATGGACGCACCGATACGCGGGATCACCGCGTCGAAGCCGTCGAGGCTGCGGCCCTTGTAGCGCACTTCGGGCCGATGCGCGGCGATGTTCATGTAGCATTTGAGCGTGTCCACTACTTCGATCTCATGGCCGCGCGCGTGCGCCGCCGTGACGATGCGCTTGTGCGAATAGAGTCCGGCATTGCGGGCAAGCATCGCCAGTTTCAAAGCACGTCGCTCCTGGTGGAAAGAGGAAGCCGGACAAACATGATGGGTGGAAGCCGATACCTTATCCGCTCACCGCGACGGCGCAACTGAGATTCGGCAAGTCGGCAATATTCACAATGGTTTAACGCTGCACCGCAGCTATAGGGGCCCCCCACCACGAATTGTGGTTGCCGTCGTCGAGGCCACTACACGCCCCACAGAGAACGGCCCAACTTCAGAAACGGCTCAGGGGACCGGCCTTTTTATTCTTCTTCTTGATAATGAAGGAGCGGCTGGTGTCCACGAGATAGCGCCGCCGCAGCGCCTGACGGCCGATCAGCATGCGAAAGCCCATCTGATCGCGGTTGGTGAGCGTGAGTTCAATGGGCCAGCGCGTGGCGCCGATCTTCAGGCTTGTGCGGATGACATACCGCTGCTCGATCCGTCCGCCGGAATCGGTGACGCCACGATGATCGATCACCACCGCAACGCAGGTGATCTCGGGTTTCCGTAGGCGCTGCAGCGGATGAATGACAAAGCGCACGTAGGCCGCCCCGTCCTTGGTAAAGGGCGTGATCTTGAAGGCGTGCAAGGCGGACGTGCGCGCGCCGGTATCGATCTTGGCCTTGATGCGCCCGACGTGAAGATCCGGCAGACGCACCCATTCGCGCCATCCGATGGTTTTTTTGACGCGCTTCTTCGCCGGCTTATCGCCGTCGGATTTAAGTTTCGTCTTTTTGAGACTGCGCTTCAGAACCATGCCGTCACGTGAACATGGCCGCCGCTCATTTAAAAGCCGATTTTAATGCCGCCCAGGACACCACCGCCGTCCCAATCCCGGCCGGCGCCGTCCTTTTGGTCGGCGTAAAACCCGGCGAGGCCGACGACAATGCCGGGCCCGAGCTTGTAGGCGGTCTGCAGTGTCGTGCGGTCGACGTGCTCGCGCACGCCGCCCAGCGGAACAACGCGGCGTTTGGCGGCACGATATTCCGCCGAGACCTGGAAGGGTCCGACGCCGTAGAGCGCGCCCACAGTCCAGGCGTCTTCATCGAGTCCGTTGGCGGGCTTGGCTTTGATATACGCCGCCGAGACTTCCCAGCCGCCATAGGTCGCGCCGGTGGACACGTTCCAGGCTTTGACGCCGTCGGTGCCGCCGGTGCGTGACGTAGCGTTGAAAAATCCGCCCGCAACACGATATGTGCCGCCGGCGAAATCGCCTTCATATCCCGCCGTGATGTCGTAGGCATTGCTGGCGTTAAGCGCATTGTCGATGGTCCCGACGGCGCTGGTGAGCGTCGGGTGGTAACCGAGGCCCAGCTTGAAGCCGAGGATCTCGGGCGATTGGTAGGAGATGCCGAGCGCATTGCCGGTGAAGCGCTTGAATGTAAAACCGTCACGCAGAACGATGCCGGTGCGCGGCAGAAGCGCGTCGCCGATGATTTCCTCATCGACGGTCAGGAACGCCTGGGGCACCGGATCGCCGATGGTGGTGGTGTTGGGTCCGGCTTTTTCACCCAGACGTAAACGGCCGAGGCTTGTGACGACATCGACATAGGCTTCATCGACATCGGAGGTCTGGCGGGCGACGGCGTTGAAACGCACGAAGGCGCGGATGCTGACGCCGTTGTCGAGCACGGTCTTGCCTTCGACGGAGATGCGCGTGTCGTTGAACATACCGGCGGAGTTCAAATTCTCGGCCGGGGCCTGTGCCTGGCTGGCGGCGAAAAAGAATTCCTTGATGCGTCCGCCAAGAGTCAGGGTGATGGCGTCAGCGGCCAAGGCGGGAACGGCGTAGGATGAGCCGGCGGCGAACGTCAGCGCGGCAGCGCACATCCGCCCTTTCCAAGCCTGCATTGTAACGCCCCCTGACTTTTCGGTCTGGGGCGTACCTTAGGCGACGGACCACCTAAATGAAAGACGGGGCGGCTTGCGCCGCCTACTTGAAAGAAAGACGGGGCGGCTTGCGCCGCCCCGTTGAGGAGTGAGGTTCCGCTAAACGCGGAGCCGGAGGAGTCTTGGCTTAGAACATGACCTGGAAGCGGCCGACGATCGCGTCGGTCTTGATGCCGGCGCGGGTCGGGGTGACAACACCGCCAGCGGTCACGTTGTTTGTCTTGTCGATGTTGCCGTGAATGTAGTTGAGCTTCCACAGCATGTTCGAGTTCCAGAACCAGTTGAGACCAACGGTCACGTTGGTCTGCTGGCCGCCGTTGACCGCGTTCGGCTGGAAAGCGGCGGTGCGGCCCGACGCGTACTGGTCGGTCAGATTGATATAGCTGACGCGCGCGGCGATTTCGAAGGCGCCCATGCCGCCGGTGGACGGCGAGAACGGCGTCACCGGGTTCACGCCACCATAGCTGCCCGACGCAGAGTTGTAGCTGCGGCGGCCGCCGATGGTGTAGCTGGCCAGCAAGTAGCCGCCATCGAATTTCGCCGAGGTCTTGCCGCGACGATCAACGATGTAGTGGAAGTATTCGCCTTGGGCGAAGAAGTTCTCGAACGTACCGGCGAGTTCCGCACTGTAGATCTGCGCGCCCGTGACGGGGTTGGCGGCCGTACCTAGTGCACCGGTGCTGATCAGCGCGGTGCCGTCGATACGGTTTTCCGGACGATCACTCAAGGTGAACGTGGTCGGCGTGTTGGCGCCGCCGTTCGGAGCCTTGAAGACCTGCGCCGCGCCGGCGCCGATATGCAGCGACTGCAGATCGCTCTGGATGATCTGATAGCTCGCGCGCTGATACGCGCCGAAACCACGGTTCTTCAGCGCGTGCGCATCGTTCGGCACGCCCGCCGTCAGATAGGCGCCGAACCACCACTTGTTGGGTTCCCAAGTACGGAAACCAGCCGCGGCGCGCGGATCGCCCGAGTTAAAGCTCGAAGCGACCGTCGTCGGGGTGCTGCGTTCCAGGAACACGATGTCGTTGGAGCTGGTGGATTCTTCCATCGTGAAGTACTGCGAGCCGTATCCGGCTTCGATCACGGTATTCTTGATGCCCGTGTAGCCGATGCGGGCTTCGTTGATGGTGGCTTGCGAGTCGCCGCCACCGCCACCGGCATCGAGGATGAAGGTATAGGTGAAATCGTTCATCGCCTTGCCGGTAACGCCCAGACGGGCGCGGCGGGCGTTGACGCCGGCTGTCAGACGGCTACCGACGGTGCCCGGACCGGTGGCCAACTGCGGTTTCTGGCTGAGGAAACCGCCGAAGTCGAAGTGAATGCGGCCGGTGGGCGCGATGGTCCAGGCGTTATCGGGGCTGGACAGCGTGAAGCGGTGCGTCGCGGATTCGGTGACCTTCGGGTTCTGCGGCGGGATCATGCGGATCGCGCCGCCTTCGAACACGTTCTTGCCGCCGGCTTCCAGGTTGGCTTCGCGGGCCTTCTTTATCCCTTCTTCGCGCGCTTTGACTTCCTCGGCGATGGCCTGCGTTTGGGCCGCTTCGTTGGCCTTCACGGCGTCGAGCTGCTGCTGCATGCTCTGCAGCTGCTGTTGCAGCATCTGAATCTGCTTGGCGAGATCGGCCGGTTTTTCCGCCGCGATGGCCGTCCCGGTGGTCAGCGTCAGCATCAAAGCCGACGTAGCGAAGAAAATCTTTTTCATCCTGTGCTCCTCAAAGCCCCTCGTTTGCGACCGCAGCGGCCTTTTGCAGTGCCGAATTTCCCGCTTACCGGGCGCGATCCTCTTTTGTTACCAAAGGGATAGTTGAAATTCCGCGGTAAAAGCCCCGCGATAAAGCCGTCCCCTAGAACGGGCGGACCATAGGCAGGCTATGCGATGGTTTTCGTGACAGTGATGTGACGGTTTTATGAAAATCCCCCTTTTGGGGAACTTTGCCCGTCCTACGACGTGCGCGAAAAAGCGAAGCGTCATCGGTATTTAGGCTGACCGGCCCCGGACCTCAGCCGGGCCTTCGCAAGCGCAGAGAGGTTGGTTATAAAAGCGCCCTGTTTACTTATATGTATGGGGCCGCCGCCGTTCCGGCGCGGACAGTAAGGAGCGAGAAATGCACGGTAAGCGCCACGGAATCCTTGGGTTGACGGCTGCCGCCGCGATAACCCTGACGCTGGCGCTGACCGGCTGCGGCAGCTCGAACAATTATCAGTCGTCGCCGACCGCCAGTAACGACCGCGATCCCTCCGCCAGCACGGGTGGCGGAGTCTTCGGCACCGGCCTGTTCGCGGGTGACGCCAAGAAGGGCGGCAGCGAAGGCGCGGTGGCGGTGAACGCCTTCCTGTGGCGCGCCTCTCTCGACACCATTTCGTTTATGCCGCTGGCGTCGGCCGATCCGTTTGGCGGCGTGATCATCAGCGACTGGTACGCGCCGCAGGAAACGCCGGAAGAGCGCTTCAAGGTCAACGTCTACATTCTGGGCCGCATGTTGCGCGCCGACGGCTTGAAGGTTTCGGTCTTCCGCCAGACGCGCGACGCGCAGGGCCGTTGGAACGACGCCGCCGTGGGTCCGGAAGTCGCGGCGGAGTTTGAGAACGCGGTGCTGACGCAAGCGCGCGAACTTCGACTTCGCGCCGTCGCCCAGACCAACTAACTGTCCAACTAAGCCTCGGCCGGCAATCACCGGCCCAGTGTTTCATAAGAATAATGGAGTGACGGCCGCGCTGGTCCCGAGTTCAGTGACCGCAAACCGGTGAGCCGTTCTAGGATTGAGATGGCATCACCCGAAGAGCGTTATAATTTCCGCGAGACGGAAGCCAAATGGCAGAAGACCTGGGCGAGCAGAGACAGCTTCAAGGTCGAAGAAGGTTCGTCGAAGCCTAAATACTATGTGTTGGAGATGTTCCCCTATCCGTCGGGACGTCTGCACATGGGCCATGTGCGCAATTACACGCTGGGCGATGTGGTCGCGCGTTATAAAAAGGCCAGGGGCTTTAACGTCATGCATCCGATGGGATGGGACGCCTTTGGCCTGCCCGCCGAAAACGCGGCGCTGGAGCGCGGCGTGCATCCGGGCAAGTGGACGCGCCAGAACATCGCCATCATGCGCGAGCAGTTCGGCCCCTTGGGTTTGTCGCTGGACTGGAGCCGCGAGATCACCAGTTGCGAGCCCGACTACTACAAGCACGAACAGAAGATGTTCCTGGATTTCCTGAAGGCCGGCTTGGCCTACAGAAAAGAATCATGGGTGAACTGGGATCCGGTCGAACACACGGTGCTGGCCAACGAACAGGTGATCGACGGCAAGGGCTGGCGTTCGGGCGCCGACGTGGAACAGCGCAAGCTGAACCAATGGAATCTCAAAATCACGCACTACGCCGAAGACTTGCTGAAATCCATCGAAGGCCTGGACCGCTGGCCCGACAAAGTACGCCTGATGCAGCACAACTGGATCGGCCGTTCGGAAGGCGCGCGCGTCACCTGGCCGCTGGTGAATGCCGACGGCAAAGACCGCGGCGAAATGTTGGAGGTCTTCACGACGCGCCCCGACACCTTGTTCGGCGCATCTTTTTGCGCGATATCAGCGCAGCATCCCCTTGCCGCAACATTGGCGGAGAATAATCCCGCCCTGGCGGACTTCATCGCCGACTGCGGCAAGAGCGGCACGTCGACGGCGGCCATCGAGACCGCCGAGAAGAAAGGCTTCGATACCGGCCTGCGGGCGCGCCATCCCTTCGATCCGGCCAAGACCGTGCCGGTTTACGTGGCGAACTTCGTGCTGATGGCCTACGGCTCCGGCGCCATCTTCGGCTGCCCGGGCCATGACGAGCGCGATATGGAATTCGCGCGCAAGTATCATTTGCCGGTGCGCTGCGTGGTTGCCCCCGTAGGCGAAGACCCCGAAGCTTTCGCGGCGAAGCTGGAAAGCGGCACCATCGCCTTCACCGACGACGGCGTGGCGATCAACTCCGACTTCCTCAACGGCTTGAAGGTCGACGCCGCCAAGCGCGCCGCCGTCGAGAAGTTGGAATCCCTCGGCCTCGGCAAAGGCACGGTGCAATACCGCCTGCGCGACTGGGGCGTGTCGCGCCAGCGCTATTGGGGCTGCCCGATCCCGATCATTCACTGTGAATCCTGCGGCGCGGT
The DNA here is from genome assembly GCA_019752235.1 of Rhodospirillaceae bacterium. Classification (GTDB taxonomy): domain Bacteria; phylum Pseudomonadota; class Alphaproteobacteria; order Rhodospirillales; family Rhodospirillaceae; genus SHVO01. The sequence continues at coordinate 10,008 of JAIEMI010000290.1, read as the reverse complement.
GCCGGTGCCGGACAAAGACCTGCCGGTGACGCTGCCGGAGGACGTGACCTTCGACAAACCCGGCAATCCGCTGGAACGCCACCCGACGTGGAAGCATGTGAGCTGCCCGGCCTGCGCCAAGCCCGCCGTGCGCGAAACCGATACTTTCGACACCTTCTTTGAATCGTCGTGGTACTTCGCACGCTTCTGTTCGCCGCACGTGGCCGACCGCCCCTTCAACGAAGTCGAAGCCATGAAGTGGCTGCCGGTGGACCAATACATCGGCGGCGTCGAGCATGCGGTCCTGCATCTGCTGTATTCGCGCTTCTTCACCCGCGCCATGTCCGATTGCGGCTACTTGAATCTCAAGGAGCCCTTCGCCGGCATGTTCACGCAAGGCATGGTCTGTCACGAGACCTACCGCGCCGCCGACGGCGCCTGGCTGGAACCTGGCGCGGTGACCAAGCACGGCGAGACGGCGACTTATAACGGACAGCCCGTGACCGTGGGCCGGTCCGAGAAGATGTCAAAATCCAAAAAGAACACGGTCGACCCGCAGCATATTCTGGACACCTTCGGCGCCGATGCCGCGCGCCTGTTCGTGCTGTCCGACTCCCCGCCCGACCGCGATCTGGAGTGGACCGATGCCGGCATCGAGGGCGCCTGGCGTTATCTGAACCGTTTATGGCGCTTGGCGTCCGCCGCCGAGGACATCCCGGGCGACGCCATGCCCGCCGTGTTGGACCCTTCCGTCGAGCCGGTCCGCCGTCAGATTCATCGCACCATCGCCGCCGTCGGCGAGGATTTGGAGAAATTCCGTTTCAACTCCGCCGTGGCGCGCATCCGCGAACTGACCAATACCTTGGCCGACATGAAACGCGATGTGATCGGCGGGAACGCCATTTATCGCTTCGGCCTGGAAACGGTGGCTCAGCTGATCAACCCCTTGACGCCGCATATCTCCGAGGAGATCTGGCAGGCGCTGGGCAACGGCGCGATCCTGACGGAAACCGCGTGGCCGAGCTTTGATCCGGCCTTGCTGGAAGACGACACCGTGACCATCGCGGTGCAGGTCAACGGCAAGCTGCGCGGGACGATCACGGTGGCCAAGACCGCGGACAAGGCAGCTTTGGAGACGGCAGCCCTGGCGCTGCAACCGGTCCAAAAGCAATTAGAGGGCAAAGCGCCCAAAAAAGTGATTATAGTGCCCGGCAAGATCGTCAATATCGTCGCGGGTTGAAGTCATGAAAATCGCCATCCGCACAGCACTGGTCTTGAAGCGCCTGACAACGGCCGCGGGCATGCTGGCCGTGACGGCGGCGTTGGCGGGCTGCGGTTTCACGCCGCTTTACGGCAAGAACGGCGTGTCGTCTTCGCCGGAAGTGACGGACGCCATGTCGACGGTGTCGATCCGTCCGCTGCCCGACCGCCAAGGACAAAGGCTGCGCCAAATCTTGCGCGAGGGCCTGCAGCCGACAGGCCTGACGCGCGTGGTCTACGACCTCGATGTGAATTTCGCGCAGCGGATCGAAGAACTGGGTATCCGGCCCGATGCCACCAGCAGCCGCGCCAACCTGGTGATGTCGGCCTCGTTCTCGCTTTATGAAAAAGGTGAACGCGTTTACGGCGATCGCGTGCAGTCCATCGTCAGTTACAACATCCTCGACGATCAGTACGCCACCGTGGCGTCGCAGGCCGATGCAGAGACCCGCGGCATCCGTCAGATCGGTGAAGAGATCAAAACCCGCCTCGCGGTGTATTTCCGCAACCGTCTGAAATCCACCAGCGTCGCCGCCGGCAACTAGGCGCCGTTTCGGCATGAAGATCACCGGTCGCGCTGATGCCTTCGCCGCCAAGCCCGATCCGAAAGTGCGAGCTGTCCTACTGTATGGACCGGACGCCGGTCTGATCCGCGAACGCCTCAATATCATGACCAAATCAGTCGCCGGCGCGGTGGACGATCCCTTCCGCGTCAGCGAATTCGCGGCGACCGTCCTCAAGGACGATCCCGCGCGCCTGGGCGATGAGGCCGCGGCTATGTCGCTCACGGGCGGACGGCGTGTGGTGCGCGTCCGCGACGCCGACGATTTCGTCGGCGATCTCTTTGTCAAGCTTCTGGAAACGGCCATCGGCGATTCACTCGTGATTGTCACCGCCAGCGAATTGACGCCGCGCTCCAAATTGCGCGTGGCCTTCGAAGAGGCCGATAACGCCGCGGCTTTGCCCTGTTATGCCGATGATTCCGAATCCTTGGAGTCCGTGATCCGCGGCACGTTGAAAGCCGCCGGACTGCAGATCACGCCCGACGCCTTGGGCTGGCTCTCGGATCGCCTCGGCGGCGACCGCGAACTCAGCCGGCGCGAGTTGGAGAAGCTGATTCTCTATAAGGGGCCCGATACAAAAACCACCGGAGCCACGATCAGCGAAGACGATGTGCTCGCCTGCATCGGCGACACGGCGGCCTTGGGTCTGGACGATTTAACCTACGCCATGGCCGACGGCGACCAAGCATCCATGCAGCGTGTGTTCGGTCGCCTGACGGCGGAAGGCACATCGCCTATCAGCATTCTCACCGCCGTCGCGCGTCACATGATGCGATTGCACGAAACGCGCGGCCGCATGGCCGAAGGCAAAAACGCCGACCAAGCCATGATGAGTTTGCGTCCGCCGGTGTTCTTCAAATTGAAGTCGCGGTTCCAAGGACAGGCCCAGCGCTGGAACGAGACGCTGCTGGCGCGCGGGCTCGATATCCTGATGGAAGCCGAGATGGCGGCGAAGTCCACGGACATCCCCACCGAAGCCGCCGTGGAGCGCGCCTTGCTCCAGCTCGCGCAAGTAGGGCGGAGCGCCGGAAGGCGATAGAGCGTTTTTCGGGCGCAGCCCGAAACAACGCGACCAATAAGAGCCTAGGCCGCGCCTTCGCCGATGACCAGCGGCTGTCCTTCGGGGCACGACAACGTCGTGACGCTCCAGAATTTCGACTCGGCGGCACTTTTTTCATTGGGCGGTTCAAGTTCGAACAGCGCGCAGTTGGTGACGCGCGCGCCCGGCGCGATCAGGCCGTAATGTTCGAGGGCCCAGAAGTTGCCGCCGTGGGCGACGATCAGAACCGGATCGGGATGGGTGAGGGCGGCGTTGAAGCCGCGAATCACCCGGGCGGTATAGTCGGCGAAGGTTTCACCCTCGGGCATGGGACCACCCTTCGCCCAGGGTTCGCGCCATTCACCGTTGCTGGCGTGACCCTGATAGATGCCCAGGTGAACTTCCATGAGGTCCGGGAGATAGACCACCGGCGTATTTTGCTGCGTGTTGATGATTTCCGTTGTGCGGCGCGCCCGCAGCAAAGGGCTGCAGCAAATTGTCGCGATGGGGAGACATTCCACGGCGGGTTTGACCGCCGCCGCTTGGGCCAGACCCGTGGCGTTGAGGTCCGTGTCGGTCTGACCTTGGATAATCCGCCGGCGGTTCCAGTCGGTCTCGCCATGGCGCAAAAAGTAGAACGGCTTGGGCGTCAGCATATGTGTGATCGCGGCTTTTGATGTATATACATCGCTGGCCGTGTTCCGGTAGTGAATTTATATTATTGACTTATGACGCCTGCTGCAGCCCGTCTGCGTCATCGGTTTTGCCGGCGCGGCCCCCCGATGACAAGCGCCGGACAATGTCGTCAAGCTGCTCAAGACTGGCATAATTCACCGTGACGGCGCCGCCCTTGCCGTCGAAAGCGATGCTGACTTTATAGCCGGTGGCTTTTTCCAAGGTTTGCTCTAGTGCGGCGGTGTCCGTGTCTTTCGGCACCACGGCGAGGCGACGCTTCTTGCCGAAACCCTTGGCGAGCTTTTCGGCCTGACGGGCGCTGAGGCCCTTTTTCACGATGGCCCGCGCCACGTCTTCGGCATTGCTGAGCCCGATGAGGGGCCGCGCCTGGCCGGCGCTGAGCTGGCCGTTGTCGATCAGATCCTGAACGCTGCCCGGAAGACTCAAGAGTCTCAATGTATTGGCCACATGGGCGCGGCTTTTGCCGACGACGTGCGCGACCTTTTCCTGAGTGTGACCGAAGTCATCCAGCAGACGCTTGTAGCCGCGCGCTTCCTCGACCGCCGTCAGATCCTGGCGCTGCAGGTTCTCGATCAAGGCGACTTCGAGGACTTCGGCGTCGGAAAGGGTCGTCACATGGACAGGAACCTCGTGCACCTGAGCCCTTTGAGAGGCCCGCCAGCGCCTTTCACCGGCAATAATCTCGTAGCGGCCCGTATTTTGGGGGTCCACACGCACCAAAAGGGGCTGAAGCACGCCTTTTTCGGCGATAGAACGGGACAATTCGTCCAAAGCGGTCTCATCGAAGTGCCTGCGGGGCTGAAAAGCCGACGGCGCGAGCAAATCGAGGGGCAAATGGGTAATGGGCAGAGCAGAGCCGGCGGTGGTCACGGGCAATGCTGCAGCAACAGGTGCAGCATGAACCACCGGCGCCGGAGCGTCGGGCTCCTGTTCGCCGAACAGGGCGCTCAGGCCGCGGCCGAGATTCTTCCGCTTATGGGGGTCGATGCTCATGCGGCAACTCCCTGACCCTGATGGGCCGTTTCACGTTTCAGAACTTCGCCCGCCAAATCGAGATAGGCGCGCGATCCCTTGGACTGAAGGTCGTAGATCAGAACCGGCTTGCCGTGAGACGGCGCTTCCGAAATCCGGACGTTACGGGGGATGGTGGTGGTGTAGACCTTCGCGCCGAAAAATTCGCGCACATCGCTCTCGACCATTTCCGAAAGATTGTTGCGCTTATCGACCATGGTCAGGACGATGCCCTGAATCTCCAGGGTCGGATTGAAGCTCTTCTTCACACGCTCGATGGTGCGCACGAGATGGCTGATGCCTTCCAGCGCCAGGAACTCGGCCTGCAACGGAACCATGACGGCGTCGGCGGCGACGAGGGCATTGAGGGTCAGAAGGCCGAGGGACGGCGGGCAGTCGATGAGAATGAAATCCCAGCCAGCACCTTGATTCACAAGGGCTTCTTTGAGTCGCGCCTGACGGTTTGGCAGGTCCACCAGCTCCAGCTCGGCCGCGGCCAAGTCCACGCCCGACGAGATCACGCTGAGGTGTGGGATTTCCGTCGGCACAATCGCCGCGTCCAGCTTTGCATCACCCGTAAGTACATGATAAATATTGATATTTCTGTGTTTGTGGTCAATGCCCAGGCTGGTGGAGGCGTTGCCCTGAGGGTCCATGTCGATGACCAGGACGCGCTTGTTCACCGCCGCCATGGCCGTGGCCAGGTTGACCGTGGTGGTCGTCTTGCCGACACCGCCCTTTTGGTTGGAGATGGCCAGGATGCGGGGGCGCAACGTTGCCGATGCGACCGCCTGCGGCGCTTCAGCGTCCGGATTGATCGGCTGGTTGGTCTGTTCCGACACGGCTCACCTCACCTATGCACAGGATGGTCCCACGCGGATCGGTGCGACTGGGTCGCTGATCCACCGTGATTCTCCACCTTTTGTGTGCTTCCGTCAATTCAACCTCTACATTTTGTCCCTTCGGGAAGATGAAAAGGCTGCTTTTGGTGAGAAACGGCGCACTCCAAGCGAGCAATTCCGCCACCGGGGCGAGAGCCCGGGCGGTGATCACATCCGCCGGAAAGGGGGCAATGTCTTCGATTCGCTTGGCCAGGACCGTCACGGAGGCTCCTGCGATTCGCGCCGCTTCACGCAGAAAGGAGCACTTCCGCTGGTCCGATTCGACCAGGGTTATCCCCGGGATTCCCATAATTCCTAGGACGAGGCCGGGGAACCCGGCACCGGAACCCAGGTCCACCAGGGTCCGGGTTCCTGCCGGAATGAGAGGGAAGAGCTGGGCCGAATCCAGCATGTGGCGTGTCCACAGGTCCGGGGCCGTGGAGGGGCCGATGAGATTGATCTTCTTGTTCCAGACCAGGAGCAGGTCGGCGTAAGCCTTAAGGCGGTCCAGTGTTTCACGTGAAACACCGGTGTCCTTCTGGAAGGCCTCGGGACCGTAGGGGGTGGAATGTTTCACGTGAAACAGTCTTAGCCCGCGCGGGCGACAGCCCCGTCGGCTTTGGCCCGGTTGACATATTTGAGGAGCGCCGTAAGGGCGGCGGGGGTGATGCCCGGGATACGGGCCGCGGCGCCCAGAGTCACGGGCTGGGCGGCCTTCAGCTTCAGGCGCACTTCGGTCGAAAGACCGCCGACCTTGTCATAGTCCAAAGCCATGGGCAGCTTCAGGGTCTCGTCCTTACGGAAGGCGCGGATGTCAGCCTCCTGGCGGTCCACATAGCCGGCATAGCGGGCATTAATCTCAAGCTGCTCCTCGACATCCTTGCGGAAGGCCGGGATCTCGGACTGAAGGGCGCGCAGCCGTTCCCAGGTCATCCCAGGCATTGCCAGCAGGTCCAGGCCGTTCCGGCGCACGCCATCGCGGTTGATAACGAGGCCGCGATGGGCCAGCGCAGATGGCGTAAATATAACTGATTTCAAGTACTTGGTGGCATCATCCAGGGCGGCCTGCTTGGCACGGAAGTGGCTCTCGCGTGTGCTGCCCACGCAGCCGGCGGCGATGCCCTTTTCGGTCAGGCGCAGGTCGGCGTTGTCGGCCCGCAGCAGCAGGCGGTACTCGGCGCGGGAGGTGAACATACGGTAGGGCTCGATGGTGCCCAGAGTGGTGAGGTCATCGACCATGACGCCCATATAGCCCTCGGCCCGGTCGATACTCATGGCGTCCTGACCGCCCGTCCGGCGGGCAGCGTTCAACCCGGCCAGAAGACCCTGGGCGCCGGCTTCTTCATAGCCGGTGGTGCCGTTGATCTGACCGGCGAAATAGAGACCGCCGACTTTGCGGGTTTCCAAGGACGGCAGCAGCTCGCGGGGGTCCACATAGTCATACTCGATGGCGTAGCCCGCCTGGAGCATGACGGCCTTCTCCAGGCCCGGGATGGTTTTCAGAAGGGCAAGCTGAACGTCTTCCGGCAGGGAGGTCGAGATCCCGTTGGGATAGACCGTATCGTCGTCAAGCCCCTCTGGCTCAAGGAAAATCTGGTGACGCTCGCGCTCGGCGAAGCGCACGACTTTGTCCTCGATGGAGGGGCAATAGCGCGGGCCGACGCCTTGAATCTGCCCGTTGTAAATGGGCGCGCGGCTCTTATTGGCCAGGATCAGCGCATGGCTTTCCGGGGTCGTATACGTAATGCCGCACTGGACCTGGGCCGTGGTGATGCGGTCCGTGAGGAACGAGAAGGGTTCCGGCGGATCGTCGCCGGGCTGCATGTCCAAGCCGGCCCAGGCGATGGTGCGCCCATCGAGCCGCGGCGGCGTGCCGGTCTTCAGACGCCCAACCGCAAAATCCAGTGATTTCAGTGTATTGGACAAACCGAACGCGGGGGCTTCGCCGATCCGCCCGGCGGGAATACGGGCCTCCCCGCGATGAATCAGGCCGTTCAGGAAGGTGCCGGTGGTCAGCACCACGGCCCCGGCAAAAATGCTTTCGCCGGAAGCGGTTACGACGCCCTTGATGCACGTACGGCCGGCATCCAAAAGCAGGTCTTCAATGCCCCCGGCCTGGATGGTGAGGTTGGCTTGCTCGGCCAGAATGGCCTGCACCGCCTCCCGGTAGAGTTTGCGGTCGGCCTGAGCCCGGGGTCCACGGACGGCGGGGCCCTTGGAACGGTTGAGCATCCGGAACTGGATGCCGCCCCGGTCGATGGCCCGGCCCATGACGCCGTCGAGCGCATCGATCTCGCGGACCAAGTGTCCCTTGGCCAATCCGCCGATGGCCGGATTACAGGACATCTGGCCGATGGTCTCGACTTTATGCGTGATGAGGAGCGTGCGCGCGCCGGTACGCGCCGCGGCCGCGGCGGCTTCGGTGCCCGCATGGCCGCCGCCGACAACGATCACATCAAAAGTCTGAGATGCTGACACGCTCATGAAAATCCCGGCTGCTTCGCGCGCACTTATATATCTAAGCGCCACACTGAACAAATCGGGATTCGTTTAGGCTTGTGTCTGCCGCGTCTTCATACCGCTAGCGGTAGCGGCGTTACTTGCCGATGCAAAAGTCGCGGAAAACCACGTCGAGAATTTCTTCGACATCGACGCGGCCCGTCAACCGGCCGAGCGCTTTCGCCGCGAGACGTAAATCTTCCGCCGCGAGTTCCGGCAGCGGCGCGGTACGGCTGCGTTGCAAGGCCGCCGCACATTCTTCCAACGCCTTGCGATGACGCGCGCGTGTTAGAGGTATCGCCGCGCCGGTCTCGGCTTTCCGCACGATGGCTTTTTCAAGCGCTGCAACAAACGCATCCATGCCGAAGCCGGTTTTGACGGAAATGAAATGTGCACCGGCCTCCGCATGCGGCGCCGCCAGAAGGTCGGCTTTATTGACGACAATCAGCGCGTCTCCATCGATCATCGCCGTGATGGCGGGGTCGCGCGCCGGATAGAGCGCGCCATCGAAGATCACAATTTTAAGATCAGCATCGGCGGCGCGGGCCCGGGCCCGACGGATACCTTCGTCTTCGATGACATCGCTAGCTTCGCGCAAACCCGCCGTATCGGCGAGTGTCACGGCGTAGCCGCCAAGATTCATGTGCACATCTATGATGTCGCGTGTAGTGCCGGGGATGGCCGAGACAATCGCGGCGTCACGTTTCGCGAGTGTGTTGAGGAGACTGGACTTGCCGGCATTGGGCGGACCAACAATCGCGATCATCAAACCATCGCGGATACGTTCCCCGCGTCCGCCGTCATCAAGATGGCCGGCGATGGCCTTTTGCAAATCATCGACTTCGCCCCAGACTTTGTCTGCGACTTCCGGCGGCAGATCCTCGTCGGGAAAATCGATCACGGCCTCAAGGTGCGCCAGCGCTTGCACCAGGCGGTGCCGCCAGTCGTCGTAAAGTTCTTTCAGCGCGCCGCCCATCTGGCGCAGCGCCTGTTTTTGCTGCGCCTGGGTTTCAGCGTCCACCAGGTCGGCCAGCGCTTCGGCCTGGGTGAGGTCCATCTTGTCGTGGGCAAAGGCGCGGCGCGTGAACTCGCCCGGTTCCGCAGGACGCAGACCCGGCAAACCGTTCAGCGCATTGAGGATGCTCTCGATGACCGCGCGGCCGCCGTGGACGTGCAGCTCCGCCACATCCTCGCCGGTGAAACTGTGGGGCGCCGGAAACCACAGCAACAGGCCGTCGTCCAACAGTGCGCTTGTTTTGGGATCCATGAATCGCGCCCGGGCCGCCTTGCGCGGCGGCGGCACGGGACAGTTGAGCGCCTTGAGCGCTTGGCGTGTACGGCCGCCCGACAGGCGAATCACGGCAATGCCGGCGCGCCCCGCCGCCGACGCCAGCGCGAAGATCGTCTCTTCTCCGGTCATTCCTATTTATTGGGCTTGGTGGCTTTGTCGGAGCCGAGAAACTGACCCCAGAAGCTCTTCTGCAAATCCGCGAAACCTTCGGAATTCACCGGAAAGAATGTCTTGAAGATCGTTTCCGGATCCATGGCGGCGGCGTTCTTTTGCATCTGGGCTTTCATCTGGTCGAGCATGGCGTCTTGTAACGGGACCACGTCCGGCAAACCGAGAAAAGCCCGCGCCTCTTCCGGAGTGCATTCGACATTCACGGTGACTTTCATGCTGCGCTCCGGTGTTCGCGGCGGCTCAAATGCTGCGCCTAGGATTCCCATCCCGACCCGCCTAAGGTTAAGGACTCACGCGGCGGCTGTCCACGGGACCGCCCGCCGCCGTTTTGACCCTTGGACTGGACCCTCTGCCCGATGACAGCCGCGCCGGCAGGCCGCAACCGGCTGGGTGATGAAACCAGCCCCTATTTGCTGCAGCATAAAGACAACCCCGTGCATTGGTGGCCGTGGGGGCCTGAGGCCTTTGCCGCCGCCCGCGCGGCGGATCGTCCCATTCTTCTCTCCGTCGGCTACTCGGCCTGCCACTGGTGCCATGTCATGGCCCACGAGTCCTTTGAAAAGCCCGAAACCGCGGCGCTGATGAACACGCTGTTCATCAACATCAAGGTCGACCGCG
>JAIEMI010000209.1 GCA_019752235.1 Rhodospirillaceae bacterium | reverse complement strand
AGCATGCGCATCACCACTTCCATGGCGAAGCCTTCCGGCAGCAGCGACAGCACGCGCGAGGTGTGGTCGGCCTTGATCTTGGACAGCACGACGGCGACGGTCTGCGGGTATTCGTTCTTCAGGTAGTTGGCGAGCACCTGTTCGTGCACGTTGCCCAACTTGTCCCACATGGTACGGCCGGCGGGGCCGCGGATTTCTTCCATGATGAGGGCGGCGCGGTCCTTATCCAGACCCTTCATCAGCAGGCGTTCGGTGGTGGCGTAGGAGCCGACCAAGGAGCCGGTGTTGGAAATAGCGTCGGCGAAGTCGACGAACAGGCGTTCCACGAGGTTCGAGCCAATCGTTCCCAGATTGGCCATGGTCTGGGACAGTTCCTTGATCTCGTCGTCTTCCATCATGGCGAGCATTTTGGCGGACTGCTCGGGCGCCAAGGACATCATCATGATGGCCGCTTTCTGCGGACCGGTCAGGCTTCGGTAATCTTCCTTGACCCGCGACATAGAAACCCCTGGAACCCCACGCTGTAGGCAAAAATTACCCAGGGTCGGTGAAGAAGTTCTTAATTTTGGAATCTGAGATAAACCAATTGATATAGTTAACATTTTGAGCCCAAAAACGGCGTGAAGCCCCGGCGTTCGGCTTACCGCAACCGAGCCGAACGCCGTCACCCAAGGTGGCGGACGTCTAAGCTGAAGAAGAGGGTGAGCTAAAGGGAGGGAGAGTGGTCAGGGCCGGGTCATCCGCGGTCCCGTCCCGTACGTTCGGTTCTGACCACGCTTATTTATAATGTTTCCTGGAACCGCACCGCCGTTCCTATCGGCTTATTCAGCAGTTCATCATCCCGCATGACCACATGACCGCGAATGATGGTTGCCTTTGGCCAGCCGGTGACGCTCATGCCATCGAAGGCTGTCCATCCGGCGCGGCTTGCAATCCAGTCATTCGTGATGGTGCGCTCGGCCTTGAGATCGACAACCGTGAAATCGGCGTCATAGCCTAAGGCTACGCGACCCTTGCCGGCGATTCCGAAAATACGCGCGGGACCAGCGCTCATCAAATCGACAAAGCGCTGCAGAGTCAGACGGCCTTCCGCAACATGATTGAGCATGACGGGGACCGTCGTCTGGACGCCCGTGAGACCCGACGGGCTGCGCGGATACGGGCGCGCCTTCTCCTCGCGGGTATGCGGCGCGTGATCTGACCCGATACAATCGACGACGCCAGCGTTCAGGGCGGCCCACAAGGCATCGCGGTGGCGGGCTTCGCGGATCGGCGGATTCATCTGCGCATAGGTGCCAAGCTTCTGGTAGCACTCCGGCGCCGCCAGCGTCAGGTGCTGCGGCAGGACTTCGACGGTGGCGATATCCTTGTGTTGCGCCAGCAGCTCCATCTCTTCGGCCGTGGTGACATGCAGCACGTGGACGCGCCGATGCGCCGCCCGCGCTAAAGCCAAAAGACGTTGGGTCGAACGCACCGCTGTTTCCACGTCGCGCCATTCAGGATGCATGGAGACATCGGCCCCGCCAGCCACCATGGCGGCGCGCTCCTGCAGGCGCATATCGTCTTCGCTGTGGACGGTGACGCGGCGCGTACCAGATTTCAGCACACGCGCCACATTCTCGTCATCGGCAACGAGTAACGTGCCGGTCGACGAGCCCATGAACATCTTTACACCGCAGCAGCCGGGCAAACGTTCCAGCATGCCAAGTTCATCGGCGTTTTCTGGTGAAGCGCCGACATAAAAAGCGAAGTCGGTCCAAGCGCGACCCGTAGCACGTCTGATTTTGTCATTAATGGCTTCTACCGTTGTGGTGGACGGATCGGTATTGGGCATTTCGAATACCGTAACGATGCCACCTAAGACCGCGCCGCGCGTGCCGGACTCCAAATCTTCTTTGTGGGTCGGGCCCGGCTCGCGAAAGTGTACCTGTTCGTCAATGCAGCCCGGCAGCACCGTAAGATTGCGGGCGTCGTACACTTCCGCGGCGTCACCGTTGACAACGCCGAGTGCGGCGATCTTGCCGTTGCGCACGCCAACATCGCCTTGTGCGGGGCCACCCGGCGTGAACACTGTGCCGCCGCGGATGATGAGATCGAAATTCATATCGTCCTCCCCGTCAGTTTTTTGACCAGATCCAGGTACTGCGGCGCTACTTTATCCATAGCAAGATTCTCGGCAAAAGCCTTGGCACCTGCGGCAGTGAGGCGTTTGGCAAGGTCGGTGTCGGCGGATAGCCATTTAATGGCCTCGGCCATGCTGATGGCGTCGTCTACGGGGACCAGCAGCCCGTTCTCTTTATGCTTGATCAGAAGGCCCGGGCCGAGACTATCGGCCGCGATCACCGGCGCGCCGGCGGCCCAGGCTTCCGCTATCGCGTCACCCACATCTTCCTGACGCGCCGGATACACAAAAACATCGCAGGCGGCGAGATAAGGCGCCAGATTGTCCTGCCATCCGAGGAAACGCACGCGCGGTTTCACGCCGCGCTCATGGGCCGCAGCTTCCAGCGCCTCGCGGTCCGCCCCGTCGCCCGCGATCCAGAGGTAATAGCCCGACAGACGCGCGACGGCGTCAAGAAGCGTCTCCAGGCCCGCCTTCTTGGTCAGGCGCATGGAGGTGAAGATCAATTTGGCGGTCGGCGGGGTATAGACCTGTTTGCGATTGAGAGGTTTTGCCGCGGCAAGCTCTTCGTCCGTCATCGGCAGATGCGGCAGCACATGCACCTGTTGAACCGACCAGCCCGCAACCATCGCGGCATCGCCGCGACTTTGCGCGGGCGTAAACAGGTGGTGACATTTGTTCAGGAGCGCTTCGTGGTCGAACACGGTTCCGAGGCGCCCGAGATGCACGAGGTTATCTTTCTGCACCATGACCGCGACATCCGGGGTCCACGAGATAACCATGTCGGGAGCGAAACGGCGAATAACGGCATTGATGCGCCGGCGATCCAGGAAGGCGAACCGGCTGGGGAATTCCATCTCCACCGTTTCGACGTTGTGGTGGGACAGTTTATTGGCCAGCGCGGGATTGTGTGTGAACATCGCCCGCTGCTCGATGCCGGCGCGCTGCAAAACGCCCGACAGGCGCACAAGCTGGCGCTCGACGCCGCCCGCCGCGGCTTCCGCCAAAAGATGAAAAATTTTCACGCGAGGCCCTCGATTCTCTGGGGGGACTCTGCACGGCGGAGCGCCGGAAGCCAAGAGACTCATACGAGTCTTTTAAACGCTTCACCCACCGCAGCCACGGATAACGCGCTGAGATCGCCCTTCGGCGCGATCACGACCTGGCCGCCCCAAGGCCCGTAACGTGAGGGATCTGTGGGCCCGAAGATGGCCAGCGTGGGGATGCCCACGGCGGCGGCCATATGGCCTAGGCCTGAATCGTTGCCGATGAAGGCACGCGCCCGCGCGAGAACGGCGGCCACCGTCAGCAAATCCGGCTCATTAAAAATAGTGATGCACCCCGGCACCGCCATCGCCAGATCGGCGGCCGAGGCCGCGTCGTTTGGTCCCCCGATCAGGGCGATACGCCATCCGGCGCATAGCCCCCCGGACATCAACATCACCGCCAACGCCTCAAAAGACGCCAGGGGCCAAGTCTTGGCGGGGTCCGCCGCGAGGGGCGCCAAAGCCAGCACCGGTGGTCCATCCGGAACGAGCGCCTCCGCCCGCGCCCGGTGTTGGGGGCTAACATATATATGGGGCGAAGGCGGCGGTTCAATTTTCAACAAAGCCGACAGGTGGCGAACATGGTGCTGACCGGCGGCGATCGGTCCTAGGACAAAGCGCTGCCGGCAAGGAATAAGATAGGTGATGAGCGAACGCCGCAAATCGACGGCGATATCCCAGCGGGTGCGCCGCACATCCGTCCACAGCGTAAACCAGTGCGCATCATAGGGACGCTTAGTCATAACGATAACGCGGTCGCAATTCGGCACGGCGGCGAAGAGCGGCGCGGCCAAGGGTCCGCAGACAATCGTGAAGCGTGCGGCGGGATAGATCTCCACCAAATGCCGCAGCAGTCCCGTCGACATGACGGCATCGCCGATGCGGGTATGGGTAATGAAGAGAATCTTCAAACTTGCGGGACCGGCAGCGTGGCGACGAAGACATCAAGTTCTTCCGCCGCGCTGGCCCAAGGGCGGCGGCGTACGGGATCAGCCGCCGCGTCACTCAAGGATCTATAAACCGCGTCATTCTTGAGAATTTCAAGCGTGACATTGGCGAACGCGTCGGCGTCGGGCACAACATATCCGGTTTGACCATTGTCGATGCGTTCTGTCACACCACCGAGATGACGGCCCACGGCAGGTAAACCCGCCGCTTGCGATTCACCCAAAGTCCAGCAGGCGTAGTCCTGGGCGTCTCCGGGATACAGATGCACGCGTGAGGCACGATAGACTTCGGCCATGCCGTCGTCGCTGCGCGGTTCGATCACCACAACGTTCGCCGCGGCGGCCGCTTTCACCTTCTCTAGGATCGGCATAATTGCGGCAGGAACCTCCTCGCCTTTGAGTCCTTTGGTGAGCACGGCCGAATACACCGCGAGACGCGCTTCCGGCATCTGCGGATGAATTTGCTTGGTCCAGATATCCAAAAGCCACGACAAACCCTGCGCGGGGTGTGTGGTAACGACGGCGTGCGGCGGCGGAATTTCCGGCTGCGCATGGGCGGCATCCTCGGCCGCCTGAGTGGCGTAGCCGTAGTCGAGCTGCTCTTGCACCGGGTCACCGCCCGGTGTGCTGAAGTCACCGATACTAGGTGCGGTATAAACCGGCGCCGGCGCCGGTTTCTCGAAAAACGTGGCACGTACCCCAGGCACGATTACGCTGTTGCGCACATTGCCTGTATACGCACGGCGCTGCGCTTCTCCGATGAAGAGCAGCGAGGCCGCGAAGGAATCCCATAACGGTTCATGGGTTGGCGAGAGGAGATAGTCCGGGGTACCCACCACCCACAGCAAGCGATGCGTCGCCGCGCGCAACGTACCCAGCAATAGGGGCTTGCGCAGAGCGATGAGGACGTCCGTAGCCTTAGGCGCCATGGAATCGCCGAAGGGCGTCCAGTAGGCGCCGTCAGCCATATGGGCATACGCCACGCGGTTGATGACCTTGACGTCATGGCCCCGCTGCTGCAACGCCGAGGCCAAGCCGCCCACGGCTTTCTCCGCGCCTCCCAAAGGACGGCGCATTGGGGTGTAACCATCGTAGGCCACGGCGGAATCATCGATAAAGACATAGCGCATGGGGGAAGGTTATAGCGCATCTTGCCCGGCCTGAAAGACGGCCTAAATGTGCTATAAGCCGGCCGGACCTGGAAGGAGACCCTTATGCCCTTTTTTTCATCCCTGCCCCACCGGGCCCTGGTGGCCGTGCGCGGCGAGGACCGGATTGGCTTTCTGCAGGGGCTGGTGTCCAACGACATGCTGAAAGTACAGAAGGGCGATGCTGTCTGGGCCGCATTCCTGACGCCGCAGGGCAAATTCCTCCATGAGTTTTTCGCGGTGCCCCACGCGGATACCGTGCTGCTGGAATGCGAGCGGGCGCGGCGCGACGACCTGGTGACGCGGTTATCGCGTTACAAACTCCGCGCCAAAGTAAGTGTTGCAGCGGACGACACCCTGACGCCGGGCGTCGCCTGGGGCGACGGCGCAAGCGCGGCCTTGGAAATGAGTGGCACACAGGGAAGCGTAACCGTTCATGGTGTGGGCGTTGTTTATGCCGACCCGCGCGCGGCGGCCATGGGGCTGCGCTGGGCTTTGGACGCCGATCAGGTGGATGGGCTGGAGAAACGCGGCTTCACGCGCGCGACTCCCGAATTATACGATGCCTTGCGGTTCGACGTCGGCGTCCCCGACGGCAGCCGCGACATGGAAATCGAGAAAGCGCTGCTGCTGGAGAATGGTTTCGAAGAGCTGCATGGCGTCGACTTCGAGAAGGGCTGCTACATCGGCCAGGAGTTGACCGCACGGACGCACTACCGCGCGCTCATCAAAAAGCGCCTCATGCCCGTCGGGATCGAAGGTCAAACGCCCGCGCCCGGCACCCCACTCACGGTCGATGGTGTTGAAGCCGGCGAAATGAAAAGCGCTTTCGGCCACAGCGGACTTGCGCTGGTGAAGATCGATGCCTGGAAAAAAGCCGGAACGCTCGTTGCCGGTGGAGCCAAAATCACGCCGCGGCAACCTGCCTGGATGAAGATCGGCGCCGACGCGAAATAAAATTAATTAGTACCAGGTACGCATTTAACATCCTGCTCATGGAGCTCTCAAAAGCTGTGCGTGAGGCGTTCTTTTCACGCAGCAGACGATGCATAGGCAGACGATGCATAGGCAGACGATTGTCGAATCAGGTCGCGAGCAATTGACGTGTTTCGTCTGAAAGCGTTGGGGTCGCGAGACTGGCAAGGTGCTCCGCGCGGGCCTTGGCCATGTGCGCCGTGATTTCCGGGTGCGTCGATACCCAGAAGCGCTGCGCGGCAATACCGTTCAATATAAGCCGGGCGGCGTCACGCGGCGGCAGCCCGGACTGGCTTAACATCCGCCGCATGATGCCGCGGTGGGCAGTGGCGCTGCCGGCCGACGCGCCGGCTTCCGACGCGGTGGCGTCCGCAAAGATGCGTGTAGCGACGGGGCCCGGCACCACGACAGACACATTCACGGGTTTTTTCTGGAGCTGCATTTCGAGATAGAGACATTCACTAAATGCAATGACCGCGTGCTTGCTGAGGATGTACGATGTTTGCAGCGGCATGACGCCAAGCCCGCCGATGGATGCAACATTGGCGATGTATGCCGGAGCCGCATCCGCAAGCATGCGCGGCGCGAACGCCCTGACGTCGTGGACAACACCGTGGATATTGACGTTCAGTGTCTGCTCCCATCTTTCGATGGGCAATTCCCAGCTATAGACGACGGTCTCAATGCCCGCATTGTTGACGAGCATCCGAATGCTGCCGAAGGCGGCATAGGCGCGGTCCGCCAACCGGTCCAGTGCAGTTGGATCGGCAACGTCCGTAAGTACTGGAAGAGCCTTACCGCCCGCCGCCGTAATATCGGCGGCTACCTTTTCCAAACGCTCGCCCGCGATGTCGGCAAGCACGACACACATGCCGAGGGCCGCGGCCTCGCGCGCCAAACCCTCTCCGATACCACTGGCCGCACCGGTGATGACCGCGGCGCCGCCAGCGAAAGCCTCGTGAGCGGGGCCCGCCATGTCTTATGCGATCTTTGCGATGACTTCGTCGCTGAAGCGCTTTACGGCGTCGAGTTTCTGTTCAAGCGGCGGATTAAAACCATGAACCAGCCACGGAATGACCGGCGCATGCGTGACGCCGAGGTCGCGCAGACGCTTCACGTCATCAGCTTTGGTCAGCCCCACATCAAACGCATGTATTTCGAACAGGCGCTTTTCCGTACCTGCTTCACGGCGCGCCTCGTTGAGTTTTGCGATAAGATCCTTGATGACATCAAACGTCGTATTGGCCGAAACCCAACCGTCGCCCATTCTGGCGGCGCGGCGCAGTGCGGGCGGGGCGTGGCCGCCAACAAGGATCGGCATGGGCTTGGACGGTGCGGGAGTCATTCTCACTGCGGGGAATTTGTAGAACTGCCCGTCAAAGCCGAAATATTCACCCGTGAGAAGGCCGCGAATGATCGCGATGCATTCATCCATGCGCTTGCCGCGACTTTCCCAGTCGAGACCGAATACCGTCAGGTCTTCCTTCCAGGGGCTGGAACCGACACCGAGCGCGATGCGGTTGTTGCTGGCGACACAGAGCGACGAGAAGATCTTCGCCACCTGCACCGGATGGCGCGACGGCAGTTTATAGACCGAGGGATAAAACCGCAGAGTCTTGGTGAGCGCGGCCCAGGTCGCCATCCACACGGCGGGATCAAAGAACGGCACCCCATCGAGAAAGGTACGGTCGCCGTCTTCATTGTAGAGATATTTTGAATCGGACTCTTTCGGATAGAAGAAGCTGTCGGGACACACGAGCGCGTCATAACCGGCCTCCTCAGCCGCCTGTGCCAAAGGCACGCCATGCTGCGGGTCGCCCATGCCGAAATTCAAAACAAAACGCATCTTACGCTCTCCCCTTATGCGGTGATTTCACCGCTTTTAATGGCGTCCGCCGGATTGAGTCCTCTCCAGCCCGCAACTTTCAATTTCTCCAGCGGCAAACGGTGCAAAGTGATCGGCGGCGGCTTGGTGGTGAGGATGAGGCGCAGGCCCATGACACCGCGCACATGACCGTAAGAATCGATCCAGTTCCCGCCGATGCCGGGATTCTCTTCGGCGATCACAACCCGGACAGACCCGTCTTTCTCGTAGGTGGCGGAGAACTTGGTGATGCGGCCCTGGTCTTCTTCGTAGTTGTCCAGGTTTTCCTGCCAGATGTTGCAAAGCTGGAATATCCAATGCTCGCATTCGGGCGGCGTGAACGTGATGGCGAGCGCTTCGTCAGGCCCCTTTTCCCATACGCCAAAGGCGAAATGACGGTCGGCGACGCCGCCGTTGGAGAGGTACGTGGTCTGGGAATAGCGCACTTGGTTTGGCCGATGCGAGAGGTTCTCATTCCACCAACTCCAGACAAGGTTGGCGTAACCCATGACTTCCTGTGCGGAGAGCGCAAGGCCATCGGCGATGTCCTCGGGCGTTACGGCGCGCGGGCGTTCACCATCGACACGCGCGATACGCATCACCGGCGGAGCTTCTTTCTTGCGATCGAGATATACCACCCGGACAAGAGCGCCGACGCTATCCTTTTCCAGCTTCACCCAGTTTCCGGGCTGGGGGTTCTCGGACAGGATCACCTCAAAGTCACCGTTGTCCTTGAACGCAATCTGTTGGCTGGGGAGAAAACCCGTCGTGCGCAGCGTGGCGGGATCGAACTCCTTCAATCCGTCAAATCCTTTTTCCGCCCAATCCTCGGCGCCGGGCGAAGCCGGCTGTGCGGCACTCCACACCGCAATCACGAAATAAGGGGCGCCGCCGCGATTGCCGGTAATCTTCAGGTCGCGCACGCCGTTGAACTCGCACAACAGGTGGTCCTGGTCCGGCGACTGCACGTTAATGCTGGAGCGCCAGGACGCATCCCTCAAGCGTGGGCGATAGGCTTCGCGGTTCTCGATGAATCGTTCCACGCCGTTACGCATGAGCCGGGTCATGAAGCGATACCACTCGGCGCGCTCCAACGGATCGGGATTCACTTTCCAGCGGTCGATCGAATGACCGGCCCGGCGGATGACCTCGCAGAAGTCGTCCCAAGCTTTACCCGACAACAATCTATCGGCGGCTTTGCTCATAGCTCATGCTCCACCGGAAATTCATCGAAATAGAATTGGAAGCGTTCGCGCAATTGCTTGATATCGACGCCGAAGTCTCCGGCGAGATCGTATTGCACGCGGCCATGTTTGCCGCGGGGATTGGCAGCGAGGTAAGCCTTCAACTCGGCTTCGGCGGCGGGTGTCATCTCAAGATCGGCCAGACGGTAGACCTCGCGCAATACACTGTCTTCATCGGACATGTATTTGTGGAACAACACATCCATGGACTGATGCTCGCCC
This sequence comes from Rhodospirillaceae bacterium, assembly GCA_019752235.1. Classification (GTDB taxonomy): domain Bacteria; phylum Pseudomonadota; class Alphaproteobacteria; order Rhodospirillales; family Rhodospirillaceae; genus SHVO01. The sequence goes on along the minus strand of JAIEMI010000209.1, from coordinate 22,014 downwards.
CAGATGCCGCGGTCGCGCACGCAGGCGCGCAGAAGATGTTCGACGCGGTCGATCCAATAGCGCGCCGTGGCGTGAGGATCGGTGGGGTTGCGACGTATACGGTCGCCATAGGCCAGCATGGTGACGGCCGACTGGATTACCGCCAGCGGATCGCGATGCGTAATAACCAGCGTGGCGTCCGGAAACACGGATTTGAGGGGACCAAGCTGCTCCATATGCTGCGGCGACTTCAGGATCCAGCGATTTGGGCCTTTGTACCACGTTAGAATCTGAAGGACTTTCTTAGAGTAGGCGTACCGCGGCGTCTGATCCGTCGCGTAGTAGTGCTCGCGCCAGCGGTGCGGCCGCGAAAGCCATTCAAGCGTGTAAGACCCGAAGTCGATGCTCTGCAGCTCAATTTCCTCGTGCGTATGATCGGGCGCCATTTCGTGCATGGCCGGCATGTGGGGCAAGATGGCTTCGAATTGGCCCCACCCGTCCCGAGCACGGACAAAGCGCGGGTCGGTCTCGCCGCGTTTTACCGCGGCGATGTCGGCGGCGGACGGCACCGGTTCCTGGGATTCCCACAGCGGCATATGACGCAATCGGCTGTCGGCGGAGATGATGTTGACCAGATGCGTCGTGCCCGAGCGCGGGAGACCGGCGATAATGATGGGACGGTCTATCTTGATGTCTAGGATTTCCGGGTGCCGCTTCAGCAAGTCCTCCACCTTGAGACGGTTGGAGGCAAGCCGCACGCAATCGGCAAAGAGCGCGCCGCGTCCAAAGCCGGTGAGCCCTTTATCCTCAGCGATGCTTTGCAGCCATAAACCCAGACGCGCGCGAAAATCGTCGGCGCCGAAATCCGAAAGTCCCGTGGCGGCGCGCGCGGCGTCCAACACCTGATCCACCGTCATGGAGGCGGGTGCGGAGTTTCCATGGGCGACGGCGCCCGCCTGCATCGGCGTGAGGATGGGCGCCGCGAGGTCGGTGATACGGATGGGCTGCGCCACGTTTACTTCTCGAGCGGCGAGATGTTGGACGGGCCCCAATAGGCCAGCATGGATGTAATCAGCCCCTGCTCGTTAAAGGTCATGACGTCCAAGGTTTCCACGCGGAAGGGCTCTGTATGGTTGAGCGTTTTCACAATATACGCCGCAGCCGCGTTGGAACCGGCGACACGCACCGCGCCGTCGAGCTTCATTTCCAGCGGTCCGCCCATGGCGTCGAAACCGCCCTGATAGAACTTACGCAAGGCGGCATGGCCTACTTGCTTGCCGCTGCCCACGGGATCCTCGATGTAGGCATCGGGCGCGAACAGCGTGAGAATGCCGTCGGTGTCACCCCTGCTCATGCACGCGCCGTAGTCTTCAAAAACCTTGCGGATATGATCCGGCGAAGGCCCCGCCTTCTGCGACTTCAGCATGGCTTCGGTCGCGGGATCGAGTTTTTGCTGTGCGGTCATGGCGCTCTCCCTTTTTTTAACCTGAAACGGTATATCCGCCGTCCACGGGCAACGTCTGTCCGGTAATCCAAGCAGCGGCGGGGCTGGTGAGGAATAACACCGCGCCCGCGATGTCGCGCGGCTCGCCGAGACGGCCCAGCGGCGTACGCGCAAGCGTCGGCGCACTCCACTCCGGATTGGCGATCGTGCCCGCCGTCATGCGCGAGGCCGTCAATCCCGCGGCGACGGCGTTAACACGGATGTTTTGTTGCGCCCAATGAATCGCCAGCGTCTTGGTGAGCTGCACCAGCCCGCCCTTGGCCGCGCCGTAACCGGGCACGATCTCGATACCGAAATAGGACGCCATGGAGGCGATGCCGATGATGGAACCGCCGCCGGGAATTTTGCTTTTGCCCAGCGCGCCCGCGCAGCCGCGCGCCATGCGGTAGGCGCTGACGAGGTGCATCTGGATGGCGCGCTCGAAAATCTCCGGCTCGTATTCGTCCAGCCCAATGCTCGGCAAAGCGAAGCCGGCATTGTTGACCAGGATGTCGAGCTGCTTTTCGCCCGCCGCGACGCGGTCGATGGCGGCGTTGTCTTCCACGTCGAGCTGCAGATACCGGTAGCCTTTGAGGTCCGCGCCTTCGTAAGCCGCGGCATTGGCCTTGGTGCCCGTGACAGCCACGTCCGCGCCCGCGTCGCGGTAGGCGGTCGCGATGCCCGCGCCGATACCGCTGGTGCCGCCGGTGACGAGCACGCGGCAGCCCTGATAGTCGTACTTAATATTTGACCACATACGCCGACATCCTCCCCGGCCAGAAAGCTAGCCAAAAGGGGGGCTGCTGGCAACGCAATGGCCGCCTTTAGGCCGCTCATCACATCACTATTCGTCGTTTAAGACGGCCAATTTTTGCGAATTGTGACGATTTTAGCCCTTAATGGGCACATAGCTGGGGTCGAGCACACCCGCCGTGGCCTTGCCGAGCTTCACCGGGCCGCGGCCCTCGATGGGGTACATGGGATCCTGATAGTTCGGCACCGCGGTACCACCGGGCGGCACGAGACTGTCGATCAAGGCCTCGTCCTCCGCCGTCCACTCCACGTCGAAGGCTTTGATGTAGGTTTCCCACTGCTCCATGGTGCGCGGCCCGGCGATGGCGCCGGTGATGTTGGGATTGGCCAGCACAAAGGCGATGGCATAAGCGGTGGGGTCGATACCGCGCTGTTTGGCGCGTGCGGCGATCTTGGCGGCCGCGGCCAGATTCGCCGGCTGGAACTCGCTGTTCATCATGCGCTTGTACAGAACATTCGCCGCGGCCAAAGCCTCGGGCCGCGTTTCACCTTTCAGCGTATCGGCCTTGGTGGCCGCGCGGCTGCCTTCCGGCGGAGGCGCGTCGTTGGCGTACTTACCCGAGAGAATGCCGCGCGCGTTGGGGCTGTAAGGGAACACACCCAGCCCAAATTCACGGCACACCGGCAGCACCTCCACCTCGATCTGGCGGTTCAGCGCGTGATAAAGCGGTTGCGCCACCACCGGCCGGTCCATGTTCATGTCGTCGCACAAGCCGCAAATTCGCGCTATGCGCCAGGCGCGATAGTTGGAAAGTCCGAAATAGCGAATTGCACCGCTGCGCTGCAAATCGCCCAACGCCCGCACGGTTTCCTCCAGTGGCGTGAGAATATCCTCTTTATGCAGATAGAGGATGTCGATGAAATCGGTGCCGAGCCGCTTCAGGCTGGCGTGACATTCCTCGACGATCCATTTGCGCGACAGGCCGCGGCGGTTCGGCCCGGCCTGCGGTGAAGGTGTCGCGACCTTGCTGGCCAGCACCCAGCGGTGACGGTCGGCGGCGATGGCGCGGCCAACGATCTCCTCGGACTTACCCGAAACATAGGTGTCGGCCGTGTCGATGAAGTTAACGCCATTTTCCGCGGCGTGGGCGACCATGCGCTTGGCGTCCGCCTCCTCCATGCGCGATCCGAACTGCATGGTGCCCAGGCAGAGGCGCGACACGGTCAGGCCGGTGCGGCCCAGACGGTGGAGAGGTACGGACATGACGGACTCCCTATAAATGATGCTGAAGCTTAAACCGGCCAATGATAAAAAGAAGGAGCTTTGGGGAAGGACAAGAGGGGAAGCGTTACATGAATCCAGGCGACCACATTGCCATTCAAACCTTGATGCACAAGTACTGCGACTGCATGGACCGGGCCGACTTCGACGGCATCGGCGCGCTGTTCGCCCATGCCACCATGATCATGCCGACGACACAGTTCGTAAAGGATCCCAAAGGCATCGCGCAGATTTACCGCGATTTCGTGAAAATCTATCCGGACGGCACGCCGCGCACGCGTCACGTCTCGACCAACGCCCTGATTTACGACGACGGCCCGAACCGCGCACGCGCCACGTCTTATGTGATTGTGTTCCAAGCCACAGGCAGCTTCCCGCTGCAGCCTGTGATCGCCGGCGGTTATGAGGACCGATTCGAATGTATTGGCGGCAGCTGGCGTTTTTCCGAGCGCAAGATGATCACCGATCTTTACGGCAATCTCAGCCAGCACATGAAGCAGTCTTTCGGTCCGGACAGCGAGAAAGCCCTTACGGGCGGTTGACATGGACCACGCCGCGCTGATGCGCAGCTATTTCGCTGCCTATAACAGCGAAGATGAAGAACACTTGGCGCCTTTGTTGGCGAACGACGTCATCCTGGTTTCAGCGGCGGGAGAGCAACGCGGACGAGAGGCCTATCTCGCGACGTACCGCTGGATGATCGCCCACTTCATCGATCGCATGACGCCGGAACATATTGTTGCCGATGCCGAGGGAGCCCTTGTGGACATCGACGACAAGCTTACGGCCCGCGCTGATATTGCGGACTTTCTCGGCAGGCCCGTGCAGGCGGGGCAAGCCCTGACTCTCACGCTTAAAGGCCGGTACACGATTCAAAACGGCTGCATCAGCCGAATCGAAATTAGGCCGCGCGCGAGCAAGATTGGCCTTGTTTGAGTCGCAAGGTGATTGTTTTCGACCCCTCACCCTCCCGGCCCTTCGGGCGGGCCCCTCCCTCTCCTCTAATTAGGGGTTAGGGGTCGCTTCAAACTCAAACAATCAGGCGCTAATGGGCGCCGGACGTTGCCCGCCGCAAAGAATGTCCGTGACCAGCTCGGTGTCCATGAACTCCTGCAACAGCGTAACCTTGCCGTCCCGGAGGCGGACGAGGAAGTGGTAGTGGTTGGAGTAATGCTTGCCGGAGATGTGGTCGCCGTGTGAAACGGCTTCCACCGCGACGCGATCATCCTCGGCTGTGAGCGTGAGCAGCTCGAACGTCACGCCTTTCGGAAAGACGTCAAACACGCGCGCGGCGGCGGCGCTGATCTGCGCCTTGGAGAATTTTCCCGAGATCAGCGTGCGGCCCATGGTCTGACAGACGCCGTCTTCGGCATAGAAGCCGAGGATGCGCGCGACATCGCCGGAGCTGATGGCCTCGAAGAATTTTACGACGATGGCTTTGTTCTCGGCGGCGCCCATGACGTCAGAACCCCGGCACGGTTTCTAAGGACCAGAAGGCGCGCAGTGATGCGATCTTGCCATTCGGCGCCTGTTTGTAGACGCAGACAGCGGGAACACTGAGTTTCGTGTTATCGCCCATGGTGATGTGCATCGTGACCACATTAGCGACCTCGTTGCCGCAGAGATAGGACTGGTGAAACTCGAAGGTCACATCCTTATTGGGCGCGATGGCGGTGTCGTAGAAATGCGCGAGTCCGGCGCGGCCATGATGCCCCTTACCCTCCGGGTCGAGGGCCGATGGGCCAACTGGATCCTGCACAAAACCATCTTCGGCAAACAGGTTGAGCCAGCCTTCGCGGTCGTGCGCTTTCACACACGCCACGGATTGCTTGGATAGCTCTCGGATATTGCTCATAAAGGCTCCCTCCCACACATTCAGCGCAGGAGGGAGCGTAATGGAATTCAGTGTACCTGGTATACCGAATCTGTTTCGCTTTTAGGCCTTACTTCGCCTTCTCCGCCAGCGCGGCCTGGGCGGCCGCGAGGCGGGCGACGGGTACGCGGTAAGGCGAGCACGAAACGTAATCGAGACCGGCGTTATGGCAGAAGGTGATGGAGTCCGGGTCGCCGCCGTGCTCGCCGCAAATACCGAGCTTGATGTTCTTGCGTGTGGACTTGCCACGCTCGGCAGCCATTTTGATCAACTCGCCAACGCCTTCCTGGTCCAAACTCGCGAAGGGATCCTTCTGGTAGATGCCCTTGGCCTTATAGATTTCGATCAGGTTGGCGCAGTCGTCGCGCGAGAGGCCAAGGGTCGTCTGCGTGAGATCGTTGGTGCCGAAAGAGAAGAACTCGGCGGACTGCGCAATATCGGCGGCCTGGAGCGCGGCGCGCGGCAGCTCGATCATCGTGCCGACCATGTAATCGACCGTGGTGCCGGTCGTGGAGAACACCTGCTTAGCCACCTCGTCGATGATCTTCTTCATCATGTCGAGTTCGGCGCGCTGGCCGACCAGAGGGATCATGATCTCGGGACAGACCTTTTTGCCGTTTTTGGCGACGGCGACAGCGGCTTCGAAAATGGCGCGGGCCTGCATCTCGTAAATTTCCGGGTGGGAGACGCCGAGGCGCACGCCGCGATGGCCCAACATCGGATTGGTTTCGTGCAAGCGCAGCAACGCGTCACGCACAGACTCTTCGGAGACCCCTGCCCCTTGCGCCACTTCGGCGATTTCGGCATCGGTGTGCGGCAGGAATTCATGCAGCGGCGGGTCGAGCAGACGGATCGTAACCGGCAAACCCTCCATGATCGAGAACAGCTTGACGAAATCCCCGCGCTGGAACGGCAGCAGGCGTTCGAGCGAGGCTTTGCGCCCGCCGGCGTCTTTGGCGAGAATCATCTGACGCATGGTGAGAATACGGGCCGGGTCGAAGAACATATGTTCAGTGCGGCACAGACCGATGCCTTCGGCCCCGAATTTACGGGCGGTTTCGGCATCGAGCGGCGTCTCGGCGTTGGCGCGCACTTTCAAGCGGCGGATTTTGTCGACCCATCCCATGAGCGTGGCGAAATCGCCCGTAAGCTCCGGCTGAATGGTCGCGACCTTGCCGACAAAGACTTCGCCCGTGGAACCGTCGATCGTGATGATATCGCCTTCCAGCAAAATCTTGTCGCGTACGCGCGCGGTCTTGGCCTTGGCATCGACGCTGATATCGCCGGCGCCGCAAACACAGGGTGTGCCCATCCCGCGCGCCACCACGGCCGCGTGGCTGGTCATGCCGCCGCGCGTCGTGAGAATGCCCTGCGAGACGTGCATGCCGCCGATGTCTTCGGGGCTGGTTTCACGGCGGACCAGAACGACCTTCTCGCCGCGCTTCACCCAATCCTCGGCATCTTCGGCGGTGAAGACGATCTTGCCCGAGGCGGCGCCCGGCGAGGCCGGTAGGCCGCGCGACAGCAACGTGCGCGGCGCTTTGGGGTCGAGCATCGGATGCAGAAGCTGATCAAGCTGCGCCGGATTGATGCGGCGCACGGCTTCTTCCTCGCCGATCAGACCCTCGCGCGCCATGTCGACGGCGATCTTGAATCCGGCCTGGGCCGTGCGCTTGCCGTTGCGGGTTTGGAGCATCCAGAGTTTGCCCTTCTGGATGGTGAACTCCATGTCCTGCATGTCGGCGTAATGCTTCTCAAGCTTGTGGCGTGTCTCCACCAACTCCCGGAAGAGCGCGGGCATGGACTCTTCCATCGCCGGCAGATTGGAATTCTGCGCCTTCTTGCCTTCGATGGTGATCTGCTGCGGCGTGCGGATGCCGGCGACCACGTCCTCGCCCTGAGCATTGACGAGGTATTCACCATAGAAACGGTTGTCGCCGGTGGATGGATCGCGGCTGAAGCAAACGCCGGTCGCGCAGTCGTCGCCCATGTTGCCGAACACCATCGACTGAATATTGACGGCGGTGCCCCAGGCATCGGGAATGTCGTGGAGCTTGCGATAGGTGATGGCGCGCTGATTCATCCAGCTGCTAAACACCGCGCCGACAGCGCCCCACAGTTGCTGATGCACATCCTGCGGAAAAGGCTCGCCCAATTCCTCGACAATCTTTTTCTTATAGCCGTCGAGGATGCCTTTGAGGTCGTCGGCGGACAGTTCCGTGTCGAGCGAGATGCCCTTGTCCTCCTTCGCGATATCCAAGATCTGCTCGAAGTCGTAGTGGTCCATGCCCAGCACGACGGAGGAATACATCTGGATGAACCGGCGGTAGCTGTCGTAAGCGAAGCGCGCGTCACCGGACTGCCGGGCGAGGCCTTCGACGGTTTCGTCGTTCAAGCCCAGGTTCAGAATCGTGTCCATCATGCCGGGCATAGACGCGCGGGCGCCGGAGCGCACCGAAACCAGCAGCGGCATCTTCACGTCGCCGAACTTGGCGCCGATCAACTGCTCGACCTGCGCGATACCCTGCTCCACCTGACCCTTAAGATCGGCGGGGTATTGCTTGCCGTTGGCGTAATAGTAGGTGCAGACGTCGGTGGTGATCGTGAAGCCGGGCGGCACGGCCACACCGATACTGCTCATCTCCGCCAGGTTGGCGCCCTTGCCGCCCAAAAGGTTCTTCATGGAAGCCGCGCCTTCGGCCTTACCTGCGCCGAAGGTGTAGACCCACTTGGCCGGGGCGGCGGCGGCCGTGTTAGCAGCGCCGTTTTCATGAGAGGCGGGATACAGGTCGGGGCGGAGCTGGTGGCGCGTGACCTTGCCGCCCGTCGCCTGTTCCACGGCCAGGGCCCGTTCGGCGGGCACCCGGTCCCATTGGCTAATGGCTTGTGGGGTAACGTTTATAGCCCTCGCCAGGGCGGCGGTACCGCCGGCCTCGGTAATAGCCTGCTCTAAAGCCAGGTCGCGCATATGTAAGCTCCGCTTGGCAAGATCATGTAAGCTGATCTTGCTTTAAAGTGGATGTAAGGGGCTTACAAGCGTAAAATAGGGGGCTTTTTATGTAAGCTGGCCTGATTTTGTCAGGATAGCTTACATGTGCCCTACTGGCACTGCTGCCCAGTGCACTGCGGCCCGTTGCGTCCGCCTGGATTGAGGCGTTCGTACTCTTTGTCGGCCTCTTTCTGGCGGGCTTTAAACGTGTCCTGAAGCGAGCCGACGAGTTCGCGGCGCTCATCGTCGCTTTTGGCTTTCTTGAAGCGCCGGATGCAATCTTTCTGCTCTTCCGCGCTGAGGAGGTCGGTATTGCAGAACTTGCCGATACGCCCGCCCGCCGGACTTGCGCCAGGCCGGAACGAATCTGCGTAAGCAACCGAAACCAAACCCGCCGTGAGCACGGCGGCAAAACAAACCACCTTGAACATTTTACTCCCCCAAAACACGCAAAAAAAAGCGTTCATCCGGAGCGACCGGATGCGCGCCACGCTGAGAAACAGCTGAAATGCGTAGCACTCCCGTTAATAGCCGGAGCAAAACATAAGGCCAACATGAAGTCTATCGTGGGGGTGTAACGGGCTTATAAATAGGCTTTTAAGCTTCCACCTTCGAGAAGTCCGCCACGTGGTCCATGATCTTAACTACATGAGCCAAAAGGATTAAACGCCCGATGCGATGGTCCGCGTTGTCGGTGTTCACCATGACCTTGTCGAAGAAAATATCGACCGGACGGCGGAGTTTAGCCAGTTCCGCCATGGCGCCGACGTAGTCTTCCGCCGCACGCTTGGCATCCGAAGGGCCGGCGACGTGGCCAAGCGCCACACGCAAAGCTTCGGCTTCTTCTGCGCCGGCCGCCCCTGCGTCAAGGCCGCGCAGGTAGGACGTGGCGTCCTTCTTCTCTTCAATGCGCAGGATGTTGCCGGCCCGGCGGTATGCGGCAAGCAAATTCACTCCGTCGTCACTCGTGACGAAGGCCGTGAGCGCATCGACGCGCGCCATGAGGCGCACAAGGTCATCCTCATCGCCGCGCGCGAAGACCGCCGAGACCAGGTCATGACGCGTACCTTTGTCGCGCAAATGCGCCTTCAAACGGTCGGCGAAAAAGTCGAGCACTTCACGCGCGATTTTTTCCCGCGCGTTGTCGGGTGTAAGTCCGTTGTAGCCGCCCAGGGCAAATTCGAACGCCGCCAGCAACGGCAGACGCAGCTTGTTTTCGAGAACGATGCGGATCACGCCCAGCGCGGCACGGCGCAACGCATAGGGGTCTTTAGAACCCGTGGGCTTTTCGTTGATTGCAAAGAAGCCCACGAGGCTGTCGATCTTGTCGGCCAGCGATACGGCAATACTGACAGGCTTGGTGGGCACGCTATCGCTGGGGCCCAGCGGGGAATAGTGATCGGCGATGGCATCTGCCACGTTAGCCGGCTCGTTGTGAGCCAGCGCGTAGTAACGGCCCATGACGCCCTGCAGATCCGGAAACTCACCGACCATGTCCGACGAAAGATCCGCCTTGCACAGCAGCGCGGCGCGGCGCACCGCATCAACGTCCGCGCCGACGGGATGAGCAAGATACGCGGCCAGCGCGGCGATCCGGTCGACCTTCGCCCGCATGGTGCCCAGCTTGGCCTGGAAGATGCGTTCTTCCAGCTTCGGCAGGCGGCTTTCCAGCGTGCGCTTTTTGTCCTGGTCCCAGAAAAACTTGGCGTCGGACAGGCGCGCGCGCAGAACCTTCTCGTTGCCCGCGACGATGGCTTTGCCGCCGTCTTTAGCAATCATGTTGGCGACAACGCCGAAGCGGTTGGCAAGTTTGCCGCCCTTGGTGTTGAGCGCGAAATACTTTTGGTGTTTGCGCATGGCCGAGGTCAGTACTTCGGCGGGCACATCCATGAATGCCGCGTCGATCGTGCCCAGCAGCGGCACGGGCCATTCGACAAGACCCGCCACTTCCGCCAGCAGACCCGGATCGGCTTTCACCGTGAGGCCTTCTTTGGCCGCGAGCTTCTTCAGCTCGGCTTCGATGACAGCTGCACGATCGGCGGCATCCACGAGGACATGGGCCTTCCTCAGCGCGGCCTTATAACCGGCGAGGTCTTTAACGGTGATGGCCGCCGGCGCAAGAAAGCGGTGGCCGCGCGTGGTATTGCCGGCGACAAGTCCGCCGAAGGATACAGGCACGATGTTGCCGTCGAGCACGCAGACGATGCTGTGCAGCGGGCGGACCCAGCGCGTCGGCTTATCGGCCCAGCGCATGGACTTGGGCCACGGCAGTTGCGGCAACGCCGCTTCAATGATGTCCTTCACCACATCGGCGGTAGGACGGCCTTTCTTTTTGCTGACGGCGAAATAGAACGTGCCCTTGGGCGGCAGCTCGCGCTTTTCGGCCTGATCGAGGTGCGTCAGACCCGCCGCACGCAAGAATCCTTGGATAGCCTGTTCCGGCGCGCCGACCTGGGGGCCTTTGCGCTCTTCGGTGGTGTCGGGTTGCGCCTTGGGCAAACAGGTCGCGCTCAGCACGAGACGGCGCGGGCCGGCGAAGCCGTCCAGCGTTTTGGCTTCGAGGCCTTGGGCCTTCAGCGCATCACCCACAAGGCGCGACAAATCGGCGGCGGCCTGCTTTTGCATACGCGCGGGAATTTCTTCCGAGAAAATTTCGAGCAACAGTTCGGACATGACTTACTCCGCCGCCTGCAAGTTGGGGGGAGCCAGCCAGGCTTCACAACACTGTTTCGCCAGCGCGCGGACGCGCCCGATGTAAGCTGCGCGTTCCGTCACGCTGATGACGCCGCGCGCATCCAGCAAGTTAAAAGTATGGGACGCCTTGATGCATTGGTCATAGGCCGGCTGAGCCAACTTCTTAGCCAGCAACGCCTGACATTCCTTTTCACAGTCCGCAAAGCGCTTGAACAAAATCTCCGTGTCGGCGTGCTCGAAGTTGTGGGCGCTGTAGTCCACCTCAGCGCGGTGGAAAATGTCGCCGTAGGTAACACCGCGGCCGTTGAAGTCGAGGTCGTACACGTTTTCTTTGCCCTGCACATACATCGCGAGGCGCTCAAGTCCGTAGGTCAATTCGACGGAGACGGGATCGCACTCGATACCGCCGACCTGCTGGAAGTACGTGTACTGCGTCACCTCCATGCCGTCACACCACACTTCCCATCCCAGGCCCCAGGCGCCCAGCGTCGGGCTTTCCCAGTCGTCTTCGACGAAACGGATGTCGTGCGCCATGGGATCGATGTCGATGGCACGCAGGCTGTCGAGATACAGCGCCTGCGGATCCGGCGGCGACGGCTTCATGATCACCTGGAACTGATAGTAGTGCTGGAGGCGATTAGGATTTTCGCCGTAACGGCCGTCGGTGGGACGACGCGAAGGCTGCACATAGGCCGCGTTCCACGGCTCCTTGCCGAGCGCGCGCAAGGTCGTGGCGGGATGGAATGTGCCCGCACCCATTTCCATGTCGTAGGGCTGCAGGATGACGCAGCCCTGCGCCGCCCAGAAGTTTTGCAGCGTCAGGATGAGCGTCTGGAAGTCCATGGGCTTCTTGGCCGCCGCCGTCACAGTGGGGAACTTCGCGGCGGGGAACTTCACGGCGGGCGCTTTAACGGCGGATACTTTTCTCGCCGGCGCCTTCCTGGGCGCGGCTTTCTTCACGGCCTTTTTGGCGATCTTCTTCACAGCCTTGCGCACATGTTTTTTGGCGGGCTTTTGGGGCTTGGTTTTGGATTTTTTCTTCGTGGCGGCCATGACTTACGCATCCCTGTGACAAGGGGCGGAAGCTACCGGCCAGCGCGTGCGGAATCAAGGCGCGGCTGGCGGAAAACCGCGGGTTTTAGGCCTTTTCGCAGGAACAGCGGGTTCCTGCCGCGATATAGGAGCCGCATTTGGGACATGGCGCCAGATCCTGCGCCAGCGGCGTGCCGGGGGTGCGGCTGGCGGCCTCCGCCGTGGCCGCGCGCTTCTTTTCGTCCATCACCACTTTGTGGGCGGCGACAATACGGGCCCGGTATTTGAAGGCGAACCACACGCCGTAAACGACCGCAATGGTGAAGATAATTTTGAGGAGGCTGATCATAGAGGGATCGGGCTGTCGTAATGCTCAACCACCGGCGCGGGGTCGTAAAAGTGATGCAGCAGCTTGCGCCATTCCTGGTAGCGGTCCGATTGCCGGAAGCCGACCTTGTGATCTTCGAGCGTGCGCCATTTCACCAGCAAGACATAACGGTTAGGCGTCTCGATGCAGCGCTGCAGCTTCATATCGATAAAGCCGTGAGACGCCGCGATGAACGGGCGCGCCGTGCGCATAGCCGCTTCGAAGGCGGTTTCCTGGCCCGGCTTTATATTGATAACGGCGGATTCGAGAATCATGAGATGTCAGAGTCCAAAGCGCGCCCACAGCGCGCGTTCTTCCACGGCGGCGAGCATATCTCCCGCGAAGCCCACGCCCATGCCGAAACTATCGACTGAAGCGCCGCCGCCCGGCATAAAGCGGCCGAAGTTGCGCTGCAGCCAGCCGGCGGGGCGCTCGACCATCATGAAACGTACATCGGGGCCATACCTGCGGCGCATGATGGTCCTCATGTCGCCGAGGCCATCAATAAGACCGAGTTCCAGCGCGCGCGCGCCCGCCCAAATATCGCCCGTGAAAACGGTTTCATCGCGCGCCACCAAACGCTCGCCGCGGCGCTGACGCACGGCGGATTTGAACTGGTGATGAATATCGGCTTGAATGTCCTTCAGGCGGCGCACATCGTCCGGGTTTTCCGGCTTGAAAGGGTCGAGCAAACTCTTGTTTTCGCCCTGTGTGTGCACACGGCGCTCGACGCCGATCTTGGCCATCAAGTCCTGGAAGCCGAAACTGGCGGAGATGACGCCGATGGAGCCGATGACCGACATGGGGTCGGCATAAATTTCATCCGCCGCCAGCGCGAGCCAGTAACCACCCGAGGCCGCCACGTCTTCCGTAAAGGCGAAGACCGGCATTTTTTTGTCCTGAGAATAGGTGCGGATCAGATTGGCGATCTGCGCGGACTGCACAGCCGAGCCGCCCGGTGAATTGATGAGCAGACAGACCGCGCGCACCTTGCGCGAGAAAGCGCGTTTGATAAGCGGCTCCAACGCCGCCAGCGACAGGCCGCGCCGCCCAAAACCGCCGATGCCGATGGCGCCGTGCAGGCGGATAACCGCAACGGCCGGAACCGGCGACCTGCGCGAACCGATGCCGTAGCGTGCAAGGAAATCGTTGATGAGTTCGGGAATGTTCATACCGACATTATATAGGGCGGATGCGCCCCAGCGCAAAGCACACCTACGGTGAATTATGGGGCCTTTGCGCTTGATGCAGAACGTAGACCTTGCGGGCCCAAAACAGGATCGCAACCACGGTGGCCCCCATCGCTATATAGAAGGTGCGTGGGCGGTCCGTGCCGTCGATATAGCCCACGACGAGCCCCATCAGAATCAGCATGCCGATGGCGAGCTTGACCCACGCCAGCCGCAAGGGCCATTTCAAAAATGAGCCGGTCATGCGGCGGCCAGGGCGTGCGCGCGACGGAGCACATTTTCCGCAGCCGCCGTATAGGCGCCGCCCTCCTCATGAAGCACGAGGCCGGGCAGGAGCGTATCGGGGGAGCGGCGGTCCTTGCCGGCATCAATGATCACGCGGCGGGCGGGCGCGCCAACTTTAGGAAACACCGGCAAAATCCGAATATCGCCGCACCTATATAGAGACAGAGCCGCGAGAACATCGCTGAGACGGTCGGCGCGGTGGATCATGACCAAACGGCCCTTGGGCCTGAGGCAAAACAGGCAGCCCTTGATCCACGCCGCGACATCAATTTCGCCTTCCATATGCGCAACCGCCAAAGACGCACCGGGCGGCGGGGTTCCCGCGTCACCATAGGGCGGATTGGTCAGCACGATGTCGAAGGCCTCGGTCATGTCCGGCGGCGGGCGCGCAATGTCGCCAACGGCAATGAAGGTCTCGGACAGTTTGTTGAGGGCAATACCTTCGCCCGCCAGCACGGCATACGACTGCTGAATCTCCAGCCCGGTGATCGCAAGACCCGGCACACGCGCCGCCAGGCAAAACATGGCGGCGCCGGTACCGCAGCCGGCATCGAGTACTTTCTGTCCTGACGTCGCGCGCACGGCGGCGGCCAACAACACCGGATCGACGGCGGCGCGATAGCCGTTCACCGGCTGGCGCACGATGACGCGGCCATCGAGCAGACGGTCGTCGGTGGTCTCGCTCACACGCCGACTTTCAGGCATTCGGGACATAGGCCGTGCACGATGACGCGGGCCCGGGCGACGTCTTCCTCAAGCACCATCAGACGGCGTGGAAACAGAGCGCCGTACATGTCGGCGATGGGGCCATCGAACTCCACGGCGGGGATATCGACCTCGGCCAAGGCGGCCTTCGCGGCTGAGAGCAACACCGGGTCGTCTGTTTTGAAGAGTTCCACCATGACGCGCCGCAAAACCCTTGTCGGAGACCGTGTCACAAGGCCGTTATATGACCCCGAAATGAGGTGGCCCGAGCCTGACGCCCCGGCGTAGAATTGTCATCAGAATTGTCCGGGGATGGGCATAAAGCGGCGGCTATAAAGGCCAAAAAGCCGGGAAAACCGCGGATATACGCGGACAGGCTTGCAAAAACCGCACTTGCCAAAAACCCGCGGGCGGCTAGGTTGCCGCCCGTAACGATGGGGGATAAAACGTGGCTACTGTCGTCAATCTTGAGGCAAGCCGGCGCGCAAAATCCAAAGCACTCGACGCTTTGGCGGACCTGGTGGACGAGGATCTGAAAGCCGTCAACCGCACCATTGTCGCGCGCATGCACAGCCCGGTGGCGCTGATCCCGCAGCTGGCCGGGCATATCGTCGCAGCCGGCGGCAAGCGCCTGCGCCCCCTGCTGACCCTGGCCGCCACCAAACTGTGCGGCTATTCCGGCGAGCGGCATATCCGCTTAGCGACCTGCGTTGAATTCATTCACACCGCCACGCTGCTGCACGATGACGTTGTCGACGACAGCGCGCTGCGCCGCGGCCAATCGTCAGCCAATGCGATCTGGGGCAACCAATCAAGCGTGCTGGTGGGCGACTTCCTGTTCAGCCGCGCCTTCGAGCTGATGGTCGAAGACGGATCACTGAAGGTGCTGCAAATCCTGTCGCGCGCATCGTCGGTGATCGCCGAAGGTGAAGTGCACCAACTGCTGACCTCCAACGATACGGAAACCAGCGAAGCACAGTACCTGGAAGTGATTCAGGCGAAGACGGCGGAGCTGTTCGCCGCCGCCGCGCGCATCGGCGCTGTCGTCGCCGACCGGCCCGACGTGGAAGAAGAAGCCTTGCGCGTTTACGGCCTTAACCTCGGCATCGCTTTCCAGCTCATAGATGACGTGCTGGACTATTCGGCGCGTCAGCAGGAACTCGGCAAAACCGTCGGCGACGATTTCCGCGAGGGCAAAATTACCCTGCCTGTCATTCTCGCCTTCCGCCGCGGCGACGAGGGCGAGCGCGGCTTCTGGAAACGCACGCTGGAAACCCTGGAACAGACCGACGCCGACCTCGCCCGCGCCATGGAACTGATGAAGCACCACAACAGCCTGGCCGACACGGTCAATCGTGCCCGCCATTACGGTGCGGTGGCACGCGACGCCCTGGGGATTTTCCCGGAAAGCCCGACCAAATCGGCTTTGCTGGATATCATCGACTTCTGCATCGAGCGGGCATACTGACCGCTGCCATTCTAAGCCCTTGGGAAAAAAGACTTTATAAGCCGCCTTCCCGGCTTGCCCCCCGGCCCTTGTGCCGTTATAAGCACGCCTTCAGTCGGAGCGTAGCTCAGCCCGGTAGAGCACTGCTTTCGGGAGGCAGGGGCCGGAGGTTCAAATCCTCTCGCTCCGACCACTACTTAGGGGCTGTTTCCCGGAACGGCCCCCTCGTTATCCCCCTCGCTACGTCACCACGTAGCGAGGGATTTTATTTTTGAGGGGCCGTCAGCCTCATCTTCCTCGCGTTGCGAGAAACTATCACGTCGCCTACTTACAATGGTGACCATGATGATCATCATGGTCGTCAGATGAAGCCCATGGGCGCCATGGACGCTATGCTGACGGTGGTGATGGTGATTGGTCGCTGCCGATGACGGCCATGGCCATGGCCATGTTCTGAGAGGCGCGCCCGCGTTTCAATGAACTTACAGTTTCGGCGACCAGGCCTGAATCTTTGCAAGGATGTCGGAAAACGGCGGCTGCGCGCGGTAGTAGAGTGCCTTGGTGCTGAGATAGGCCTTTTCGTACCCAGCTCGCGTCGTTAAATCGCTCAAACGGAAGGCTTCGTTCTCGGCGATCACTTGGTTGTCGGCCGCGGGAAATCGTTTGGCCTTGTGGGCCACATACGCATTGGTGCCAATAAACGCCTGAACGTCGGGATCATCCAAGAGAGAATAAACGTCATAGTAGTGACGCATGAAATTGCGCGGCATGTCGCCGGTTTCCTGCTCCTTGCGATACTTGGTGGAAATTGTTTGGAGCTTCTCGACAAGCGTAAAACCGGGCTGGTAGCAGAGGACGCCTTTGGCGCGGTTATCGATGATTTCAACGCGCGGGGCGGCGTAATCGTAAGCCCATGACGTGATGTCGCGGGGAACATTGGGAGCAATATCGTCAAAGCCCACTTCGAGAAGAATGCCCTGCTTCAAGCCGGCAACCTCTGTGGTCACACTGTCATACGCTAATCGGATACCGCCGCTTCGATACTGTCTCGTGTCATCAAAATCCGTGTCACGCGAGATCTCAGCGATACCGGCAATTTTTATATTCGCGGCAAGGTAGTCGTAATAGTCCTGCCGACTCTTCACATGCGCGGGTTTGACGTGATTGCGGCCGACATTCACCTCGAACCCTGTAGGTGGCGCGATATGAATATCTATGTCTTCCGAGAAACGGCTGATGAGCCCGAACCCTTTGGAGAGGGAGGTTCCGCCCTTAAGTTCGAAAGACAAACCCATCTGTTGCAGGCCATAGAGGCCCTGCATGAGCCAATAGTCTTTTTCGACAAGCGCGGGATCAATGGATAGATCCCGCGCCACGATACCGATCAGGTCACGAAAGTCTTTGTGCGCATGAAGATAATCACGCGGCATGCACTTCTACTTCAGAATCTAGCACTTCCGAAAAGAACTTCTTAACCCGCACTTTGCCGTAGTCGTGTGCGACGCGTTCCAGCAGTCGCGGATTGTTTGCAGCGGCTTTCTCTTTAACGCGCTCCAGAACTTCATCGTGATCTTCCGCCAAACGATCCAAATTGTTCAACAAGTCGACCATGAGAAACTCTTTGGTCATCTTGCTGGGAAAGTTGGGCTTCATGCGAAAATCAAACCAACGCCCGCCAAGATTAAAGCGGCCATGACGCTTGTGATTGTAGACAACTGTCTCGTTATAGAGCTGCGTCGTTCCAACGCCCAAGGCGTTATAGGCATTCGGGGAGGCCAGCAGAAAACGGCCGTCCTTCAAAAACGATTCCACCAACTCCCGCTCTTCAGCGGGCGCCTCGCCAAAAGCGGTCTTCTTCGGTCGCAAATAGAGTCCATTGCGCAGTTTGGTCAGGACGCCTTCCCCGACTAACTGCTTGAGATGGCGATCGACAGCATTCGACCATTGGGCAAGGTCTTCCCGGCGATAGACCTTACCGGGACGAAGCCGGCGCTTAAGGGCTTGGAGTTTGGTCATGGGCGAAAGATAGGAGATCAGAGCCAAAAGTGCAAGTATTTTTATTAAAAATTCATGCATTTATGGAGCCATATATACCTCATAACTTATTGTAAACAAATGTATATTTTTAAACTACCCATAGAGAACATCACATAAATTGCGATATCTCAAACAGACACAACCTATTGTTCTGATTGCGCGACCCTGACGGGGACGTGCGCGCTGAGGCAACAACCACTCGGTTTCGCCTCATTCTGCGAACGGCTTGTAACCCACCACCCTGAGCAACGACGGGACGTTAACCAACCGTCGGCGTTTGACCGTGCTCGATTCCACAAGCTTTTCGCCGATTAATTCATAGATCAGCGTGCGTCCAAGCCCCGTACCAGCACAAGCCTGGGCAATCGTACACGTCGCCCGCAAGTGAAAGGGTATCTCCTCCTTCTTACGAAGTGTCCTCCCAGCAGCCTCCGTCATGCCGTAGTTCCTTATGGCGTAGTTGCAATGTTTGGTCGGAAACGCGCGGGAGTCCGTCTGTTCTCCGCGATGTTCCTATCCTCCCCCGTTTTTTGCTTGCGCGCGCGCATGAACACTTTGTCGCTCTCAAGAAAGGCCTGCAGCATATACGGGATGAGTTCCGCAACAGGTTCTGGCTCACGGTCCCTATAAGTTTGATTGTAAGCCTCTGCATAACTATCCAAGTTCGCCTTCAGCGCTGGACTTACTGCGATTGTGATCTTGACCGGCGTGCGATCAGGTAGTTTGGCGAGTTTCAATTCCACCATGTTCACCTCCTATCCTTTGTAGGGTCTCAGTATGAGATCGCTATGCACGATGACGCGCAGTGGCCAACCTGGGCGCACGGTGATCGTCGGTTGGATGTTGAGATTCTTCTCCGTGATCCGCTGACCAGCACGATTGACGTTTTGCTGTGTGGATTCCCGAATTGCCCGCACGAGATCGCTTTCATCGCTCCCGAGGCTAAGTTCCGTACCCACCCCAAGCAGTGTCGATAGGGCAACGCCTTTCAGAAGGCGCCATGTATGAAAGTCGACCTTGTCGGCAAGTCCGGCGTAACCAGAGGGGTCGGTAGCAGGAAGATTCTCAATCTGAACCGATGAACCATCGGGCATGACAATACGTTTCCATACCAGAAGCGCACGGCTTTGGCCGAAGGCCACAACGCTGTCATAGGAGCCTATGAGGCGGGCGCCTTGTGGGATTAACAGGAACTTCCCGGACACTGTGTCGTACACATTCTCCGTGACTTGCGCGGTCACAAGTCCGGGCAGATCGGAGTTGATACCGGTGATGAGGCTGGCAGCGATGACGCTGCCAGCCATGACCTGGAACGGCGAGACGGCATCTTGAAGCGGGTAAGCATTGTAAATGCTGCGTTCGCCCGGCTTGCTCAAGAAGTCGATCTTCCGCTGCTGGTTGTTCTGGTCATCCTCGGCGTTGAGCGCCGGCGGGCTCGGGTCCATCGCCCCTGCGGCTCCGCCGCCACCCTGCCATCTTTGGTCCGATGGCGCGGGCGCAGTTCCGCGGCTTTGCGAAAGTTGAAAAAACACGCTCGCTTCTTTGGCCCGCCGGGCTTGTTGCGCAAGGCGAATACGTTCGGCGCGGGCATCGTTCTCCTCGGCGTTCTGCTCGAACCCGCCTTCGCCGTCCAAACCGAGCGAGCGTTCCTGCGCGAGAATGGGCGGACCAAGATCGCCGGGGAGCGGCGGGCCGAGTTTTGGGGGCTCTGCCGCTTTCACTTCGCCGTAGTTACCGGGCAATCCTGCAAGGCCCTCGGCTGTGGTTTTGCGGTCTACGTTGTAAAGTTCTTGCTTGCCCGTTTGCGCTCGAGGCCCCGGCATCTTTAAACCCAAGCCCAGCATCGCAAAAACCGCCACGCAGGCCACCGCGGCGGCGCCAATCAGGAGGTTGCGCTTGAAGCGTGTCACCCGGCGGGGCGAGCCTCGCAAGACGAGGGTTTCGGGGTCGTCTTTAGGCAATGGGCCTTGGGGATTTTCCGTCATGGTGACCTCAACGTGCGGCGACAGGCGTGCCGTCCGTGCGAGAAATCCGCACGACCTGCTGTGACTTCTGGCCCAAGCGAAGTTCCGCCGCGGCGAACAGGCGATCCACGATGTAGTAATTGCCGCGAACGCGATAGTTCACGAGTTCACTATTGCCCTCCTGCCCCACCACGAACAACGGTGGCGCCTCGCCCTGATCGATGCGTGCGGGGAATTCGATATAGACTTTGGAGCCGTCGTCGAAAGCGCGTGCCGGTTTCCACGGTGGGCTGTCACCGCTAATGGCATAGCGGAACTTTACGTTCTCCAGGCTAATCTTGGTCTCGGCCGCCCCTTTGATTTCGACGTCCGCCGCGCGTTTGCGCATGGCCGCGACTTGGTCCTGGGGATAGGTCCAGGAGACCATGGTCATCGCCGTACTCTCGGTACTATCCAATTGCAGATGATAGCTGCGCCGATCCGTCGTTATGACGAGATTGCTCTTGAGGTTAGGAGCAAAGGGCTTCACGAGGACGTGGACACGGCGATCATCCCCTGATCCGCTGGCCGTATCGCCGATCACCCAGCGCACGGTATCGCCTGCCGAAACGGAAACCAGAGTCTCACCGGGTTGGAGTGCGATATCGCTGACCTGCTCAGGCGCGGCATAGAGCCGGTAAATCGACCCATCCATAAACTGATACATCTGCACAGCGTTGATATAGCCATGAGTGGTCGGCTCTTGGAGCGCTGCCTTGTTGGCGGCGGCGACCCGCGCCGTGGGCGGGCGTGTATCGGGTGTCGCTGGCGGTGGAAGTGCGATCTGAACCGGCTCGGGTGGTGAACCCGCAGCGGGCTCGGCTGGCGCTGGATCAACCTGCATTGCCGCGGGTGAGAAACTCGCACCGTCATAGGTTATGGCCGGGGGCGGCGCTGGTTTCGTCGTGCAAGCGGCCAGTGCCAGCACTGAGACCGATGCGATGAAACAGAACTTAGCGTGCATGTTCAACCTCCTCCGTTTGTACCTAACGCTCCTAGCTCTTGCGTCCAGGACACGCCGTTGACGTATATGCCGAGTGGATTTTTGCGTAGCGCGTCGATCTTGCGCGGCGTTTGCGTAACCATGGTCAGCATCGCCGTCCAATGCTCGGTGCCTGTGAGACTGCCTTGCTTGTAGGACTGCTCCCGCCACTTGATCTGGTAGGTGTTATCCGACGCGCGGACGACACTGGTGATCTGGATCGAAACCGTGCGATTGCCGACATCGGTGAAGGGATCGTTGGCGCGGGCGTATTCGTTGAGGAATGTCGCCCCGCGATCGGTGGCGAAGTCGTAGGCTTCGAGCCAGTTCTGCCGCACAACGACAGGATCTATGGAGAGCGAGCGTACATTGGTGATGAACCGCCCGAGATACCATGCGATTTGCGGATCGCTAGGCTGAAACGATTCACTGGCTGCGGCGATCACCCGCGGCTCACCGAGTTTGTCGACTTCGACCACATAAGGCGTAATGCGGCTTTGGCTGCCTAGCCAGATCATCCCACCGGCAAGAAGCGTCGCAATGGTAAGCGCCCCGAAGGCCGCGAGCCGCCAGTTCTTGGCCTGAGCGTGCGCGGAACCAAGCCTCTCATCCCACACCTGACCAGCCTTTTGATAGGGCGTCACCGGTTCCGGGGTCGCGCCGTAGCGTTGTGGTTCCCGCGTGAACATCATGCTTTAGCGCTCCTCACTGAGATCGGGATTGGCTGCGCCGCCGCCCTTGTCGCCATCCTTGATGGCTTGGGTTGCCGCGTGGCGATGCATCCGGGACCGTTGCTCCGAGCGCAGCGTTTGCGCCCAACGGGGCGGGCCGTCCGCAGTTCCGACCGGCCCCCCGCCTTGAGAACCGGTGCGTGTACCACCAGTGGCCGACCAAGCACTCTGCCGGCCAGCTT
>JAIEMI010000241.1 GCA_019752235.1 Rhodospirillaceae bacterium | reverse complement strand
CGCGCATCCTGCACGACCACTTTGCCGTCGATTTCATTTGCGACACCCTGCGCATGCTGTCGATGAACCTGGACGATCCGCACCAGGTGTTCGACACCATGGAATCCCAGCTGGAAAAGCATCACCACGAGAAGATGATGCCGCAGCACGCCCTGCAGACCATGGCCGACGGCTTGCCGGCCATCGGCATCGTCGCCGCCGTGCTGGGGGTCATCAAGACCATGGGCTCCGTGACCGAGCCGCCGGAAGTGCTGGGCGGCATGATCGGCAGCGCGCTGGTGGGAACATTCCTCGGCGTGTTCCTGGCCTACCTGCTCGTGGGCCCCTTCGGCGTGCGCCTGAAGCAGGTCTACGATGAAGAACATCAGTTCTACATGATCATCCGCGACGTGCTGGTGGCCCACCTCAACGGCAACGCCCCTCAGGTTTCTGTGGAAATTGGCCGCGGCAACGTGCCCAGCAACATGCAGCCCACCTTCTTCGAACTGGAAGAAGCCCTGAACGCCACCACGGAATAGCGGCTAACATCCTATTTTGCGGTCTTTTTTGCGGTTACGACCTAACCGCGTATTAACCATTTCCCGGCATGGTCCTGCGGCCTTGTTACACCGGTCGGGGATTTAGTTGCGATTCGATACTACTTTTGCGACACTCCTAGATGCGCTGCAACAGGCCGCCCGGCTCAATCGTTGGTGATTGGGACGTGCTGAATTTGGGCCTTCCGTGAATATGGGCTTCAATCCCGGGAAACCCTGCAATCCCATCGTGGACAGCGATATCGATTCGCTGTTCATTCTGCCATTGCGGATCATCCCTTTCAAAACGGAAGCGCTCGCCCGTTCACGCCTGGTGAAAAACAGTCACCTTGTCGGCGTGATGGAACTGTTCGCCGAACGTGAAACCGGCAGCGGACAAATCGAAATCCGCGACCTGCCCCAGCATTTCAAATGGAGAGAGGGCATGGCGCATCCCGACCTCGCCATTCTTTACACGCTTGCGCCCTTGCCGAGCTTTGACGTCTACAGCCTGCGCCGTTCGCTGCGCGATCGCGGAATTCCGGTGAACAACTACAGCGACCTCAAACTGTCGGAAGAAAAAAACAAGCAGCTCACCGGCTACATGTCGCGCTTCACCATGCCGCTGATCAAAGAGATCTACGGCGACGACAGCAAGGGTATTACACGCTTCGAAGACATCGTCGGCCTGTTCAAGGATCCCGACGTCAAAAAGGCCCTGGCGCGCCTGAAAACCATGGCCGAGAAACTGCAGATCACCATCGACCAAATCCCGCGCTTCCTCGAGAACTACGGCGACATTTTCATGTCGCTGTCCTACTACAACCAGTGCCTCGACCGCCTGACGCCGCTGCTGGAAGCCTTCATCTACGCCATGAAGGACATGCGCGGCAGCATGCAGGTGCGCAACGACCGCAATCTGATGGCCGAGATGGAAAAGGTCGAAAAGCTGATTACCGGCCTCATCAACTTCCTCAAGCGTACGTTCCAGGACTTCGGCACCATGTCCCAGGACATGTGGAATAACCTGACGGCGGCCAAGTTCGAGCAGGTGAAGGCCTACATCGAAGACACACAGGTCAAAGTCGGCAGCGTGCTGTGCGGGCTGACCGTGAAGATGAACGCCTGGGTCGTGCGCTTCCCCAATCCCAAATCGGGCGGTCCCGGCGCCAAGGGCGAATTCATCATGACCGACATGCGCCAGGGCTTGGCCGAAATCGTCGCCGTGGCGCGCGGCCAAGCTTGGTCGCCGGCCGAAGAAACGGCGTAATATTTTTTGACCGCATCGCGCGCGCGGAAGGTGCGCATCTTAAGTATGCCGGTCTTCGACCGGCCCGAAAACCCGAAGACCACTTTTCGGCGCGAGGCTCTACTCGATCCCGCTGCGCAGCAGTTCGCGCGCATCCTCGTCGCCGTTCAGCAATTTGTTCACGCGGCTTTTGATGCGCCAGCCCTTGGCCGTGCGGACGAGATCCCAGCGGCAGGCCGTGACGCGCCAGGCGCGGTAGCTGTCGCCGTCCTTGCGGTACAGGCGCGCGCAGCAGGTCGCCACCGCGGTATCGCCATGGATGCTCACGGACGGCATGCCGATGACATGCGCCGCACCGCCGGTGATGATCTGCTGATGCATGTCGCTCTTGAGCATGGCCAGGATTTCGGCCTTGCCGCGGAAGGCCACGATCTGAGCGTCATAGACCGCGTCGTCGGTCCACAGCTCGGTCATGGCTTTGTGCGACGCGCCGTCGGCAGCCGCACCATAGGTGCTGAGGATCTGGTAGATGGCGACTTGGTCTTCCAATTGCCGTACACGCTGTTCCAGCGCCGTCATTCTCGCGTCCACGTCCACCATCGTGCTCTCCCTCAGCAACCCTAATTGTCATCCCCGCGCTTGCCGGCGGAAGGCCGGCAAACTTTAAGTTGGCGCGCGTTTACCGCGTGCCCGGGGATCCATTGTGCAACATACTCCGGCTCGTGCGGATGAGAAATGGATCCCCGCTTGCGCGGGGACGACAGCGGTGTCGCGGCGAGAAGGTGGGGCCTTCTACTCGATGGTCAGCTCACCATAAATCCACGGATGAGCCTTCGACGTGTAGACGTAGGTGCCGGGCTTGTCGAAGGTCAGCGTGGCGGACTTACCGGGCGCGATGGGGCCCGTGGTCCAGGAACCGTCCTGTGCGGTGGCGTCGCGCGTCAGCGTGGTGGTGTTGACCCAGGTGACCTTCGCGCCGGTCTCGGTCTTGGCACGCTTGGGCACCAGGGCGTATTCGTCCAGGAATTTCTCGTCGACACCGCGCGCGATGGTGCTCTCCTGCTCCTCGCCCATCTTGATCTCATTGGTGGTGACGATACGCCCGCTGAAGCCCGAGCCCTCGGCCATCATTTCACGCGCCGGCGCCTGTTCCAGCGCGCCGCCCGCCGCGAAGCTCCAGACATGGGAGTCCGAGATAATGGCGACGTATTGCTTGCCGTCGATCTCGTAGGTGGACGCGGGCGCCACGGCCGGCGAACCGGTTTGGAATTGCCACAGCAGATCACCGTTCTTGAGGTCGTAGGCCTGGAAGTTGCCGTCGGGCTCGCCGTGGAACAGCAGCCCGCCCGCCGTGGTCATGGCGCCGCTGCCGTTGGAGATCGGGCGCGGCATTTGCTTTTGCCACGTAATCTTATGCGTGGCCGCGTCGAAGGCCACCAACAGGCCGTAGGTCTTGATGCCCGGCACCGGCGTGCTGCCGCCGCTGAAGTAGTACGGATTTTTGGCGCGGCGCGCCCAGCCCGAGGACACCGCACCCGTGATGTAGAACTGCTTGGTTTCCGGATTGTAGCTCATGGGAGCAAAGCGCGTGGCGCTGCCCGGCAGGATGATATTTGGATCGGTGTAATCCACCGCGTCGAAGAAACAGCCCAACACAAAGCCTTTTGGATTCAAATCCGGCTGGGCGCAGGCGAAGCCGATCTGATCGGCATTCTTCGGAAACGGCTGGGTCTTGGCGGTGTGCATACGCTCGACCTGACGCACCGGACGGTCTTCCATTTCCTGCAGCGGCTTGCCGGTGGCCCGATCGAACATGAGGATGTTGCCGTCCATGCGCATGGCGGCGATGGCCGGAACGGTTTTGCCGTCGATCACCGCGTCATAGAGCACCGTGGGCGCGCCAATATCGGACTCCCATACTTCGTGGCGGGTGAACTGATAGTGCCAACGGTACTTGCCGGTCTTCAGATCGACCGCGAGCAATGACGCGGTGTAGAGGTTGTCCCCGGCCCGCACCTCGCCGCCTTGCATCGGAAAGGCATTACCGGTGCCGAAGTAGACCAAGCCGAGTTCAGGATCGACGGACATGTTGGCCCAAACCCCGCCGCCGCCGCGCTTCCACGCGTCGGTATCTTGCGGCCAGGTCTCATGGCCCGCTTCGCCGGGGCCGGGAATGGAACGGAATTCCCAGAGCTTCGCACCGGTCTTGGCATCCATCGCAACTGTACGGCCACTTATGCCAGCATCGCCGCTGCCGATACCCACCAGCACCGTGCCTTCGGCATACATGGGAGCCGCAGCGATAAATTCGCCGGGCGGCAGCGGGTCCGCGCCCGCCAGCATGTTCCACACTTCCTTGCCGGTCTTCTGATCGACGGCGGCGACATAGGCGTCCGACAAGCCGACAAATACTTTGCCGTCACCGGCGCCGGCGCCCTTGATCAACGTGGAAACGCCCGGACCCTTGGGCACATAATGCCAAACCACGTCGCCGGTTTTAGCATTCAGCGCGTAAATGCCGCCCGCCGCGGCGGCGTCAACCGTGCCGCCACCCGCCATGGCCGACATCTCGGAGCTTTTCTCCGGCGAGATCCCGGCCGCGAGGCGTATGCCGCCCGAGGCGATGAACATCAGCCCGTTCTCGATGACCGGCGCGGTGCGCGAGACGCCGCCCTTCAGCTCGGTTTTCCACGCTCCGCCCAAACTTTTGACGTTAGCGGTGTTGATCTCTTTCAGGGTCGAATAGCGCGAGTTGCCGAGATGACCATCATGGAGCGGCCATTCCTTGCCCGGCGGGTTCTGCGCGCTGTTTTGCGTTTTGCCGCCGTCGCAGCCCGCCACCATCACCAAAGCCAAGGCCGCAACGCCAAAGCCGCGCAAAATCACCGACATGACATGATCCTCCCCGAATCAAATACCGCCCATAAACTAACACGGCGCGATCATTCCGATGTCCAGCGAAAGGACAGCCGTTGCGCTCCCTACATGGGGGGCTTAAAGTTCATGTACGGACTTAAGATATTCAAATAGATGAACAGTTCCGGACGCCATTCGTCCGGGTCACGGGAGGAATTTTGCTATGCGTACCGCCGCCACCACAATGCTCGGCATTGATGTTCCGATTTTTGCGTTCTCTCATTGCCGCGACGTCGTGGTGGAGGTTTCAAAGGCCGGCGGCTTCGGCTGCCTGGGCGCGGGCTATTACACCAAGGAACAGCTCAAGGAAGAGCTGAGGTGGATCGACGACCATATCGGCGGCAAGCCCTATGGCGTCGATGTCCTCATGCCCAACAAACATGTCGCCCTGGGCGAGGTGAAGGTCGATCTCAACGCCCTGCCCCAGGCGCAGACACTGTTCCTGCGCAAGCTGCTGGACGACGCCGGCGTACCGCCCCTGCCGCCCGGTGAAGCCGAAGAAATGATCCGCAAGGAAGTGACCAAGGTGAACATGACGCGCGAGGAGAGCGAAGCGCTGTTCGATGTCTGCCTGGAACACCCCATTAAAATGGTCGTCAACGCGCTCGGCACGCCCTCCAAGGAGCAGATCGAGCGCATGCACAGCCGCGGCATCAAGGTCGGCGCGCTGGTGGGCAAGCCGGAGCACGCCATTCGGCAGAAGGAAGCCGGCGTGGACATGATCGTGGCGCAAGGCTCGGAAGCCGGCGGGCATACCGGCTCCATCAGCTCCATGGTCCTATGGCCGGCGGTAATCGATGCGGTCGGCGATTTGCCGGTACTGGCGGCGGGCGGCATCGGCCGCGGCAAACAGATGGCCGCCGCTTTGGCCCTGGGCGCCGCAGGCATCTGGTGCGGCTCCATCTGGCTGGGCACCAAGCAGAGCGATCTACTGCCGGAAGAAAAAGAAGCGCTGTTCCGCGGCAAGCCCGAGGACGCCATCCAGTCCAAGAGCCGCACCGGAAAACCGGCGCGTGTTCTGCGCAGCAAGTTGACCGAGGCCTGGGAAAAGCCGGGCGCCCCGCCCTACCTGCCCATGCCGCTGCAAACCATTGTCACCATGGAAGCGCGCCTGCGCATCAACCGCGGCAAGGCCATCTCCTATATGAGCCCGCCCGTGGGCCAAGTGGTCGGCCAGATGAATGAAGAGACCACCGTGAAGCAGTTGATTTACGACATCCTGAACGAATTCTCGGATGCCGTGGAACAGCTGAATAAGGTTGTCGAGGCGGAGTAATTCATTACGGCTGCAATCCATCCGTCCGCGCGTTAAGGCGGTGGCGTTTTACCGCCCAATCTCCACGACAACTTTGCCTTCAACCTTTCGCCCGGCCACATGGCTGATGGCGTCGGCGGCTTCGGTCATGGGGAAAATCTTCGAGACGTGGGGTTTCAGCTTGCCGGCGCCGTACCAATCCATGAGTTCCTTGAAATTGGCGCGGGCGATGGCTTCGTTGGCCAGCACCCAGTTGCCGTAGAACACGCCGACGATGGCCGAGCGTTTGATGAGCACGAGATTGATGGGTATCTTCGGAATGTCGCCCGCCGCGAAGCCGATCACCAGGAAACGTCCACCGGGTGCGAGGCCGCGGATGGCCGGTTCCGCCAGCGCGCCGCCGACGGGATCATAGACCACGTCCACGCCCTTGCCGCCGGTCAGTTCCTTCATCTTCTCGCGCAGGTCTTCCTTGGAATAATTGATCACGTCGTCGGCGCCGTATTTCTTGCACAGCGCCAGCTTCTCGTCGGTCGAGGCCGCCGCGATGACGCGCGCGCCCATGACTTTACCGAGTTCCACCGCCGTCAGACCGACGCCGCCCGCCGCGCCCAGCACCAGCAGGGTTTCGCCGGGTTTTAGCTGCGCACGATCCTTCAAGGCATGATGCGACGTGCCGTAGGTGATGAAAAATCCGCCGGCGACGGTGAAATCCATCCGCGGCGGAATGTGAAACACGAGGCCGGTCTCGATCACCAGTTCCTCGGCGAAACCGCCCGAAGCAATGGAGTGCGCCATGACACGGTCGCCCGGCTTGAACAGGGTCACGCCCTCGCCCACGTCGCGGATCACGCCCGCGCACTCAAGGCCCGGAGAGAACGGGAAAGCCGGCTTGAACTGATACTTTCCCTGGATGATGAGAGAGTCGGCGAAGTTGACGCCCGCGGCCTTGACGCTGACCACCACCTGGCCCTTGCCGGGCTTCAGGGCGGGAACGTCTTCAATGACAAGACCGTCCGGTTGGCAGAACTGCTTGCACAACACCGCTTTCATACGCGACCCCTCCCCTTAACCGTTTGAAACCTGCTGTTCCGGAATCTGGGATTGCTCCCATTCCTCCTGCAGCGTTACCCACGCCTCTTCCGCCTTACTCAAGGATTTCTCAATCACACCCAGCTGCTTTTGCAGGTCGAGCAGTTTGCCGACGTCCTTGCCGTACAGCTTCGGGTCGGACATGGCGTGCTTGAGCTTGGTGCGCTCGGCCTCCAGTTTATTGACGTCTTTTTCCGCCTGTTCGATACGCTTCTTCAAGGGCCCGAGCGCGTTGCGACGTTCGGCGGCGCGGCGGCGCTCTTCTTTCCTGTCGACGCCCTTATCGCCCCGGCCATCGGACGATGGTTTCCGGAAAGAATTGGACGTCCCCAGCAAGTGAGCCCGGTAATCGTCCATATCGCCGTCGAATGTGCGGACCTTGCCGCCCTCCACCAGCCAGAAGCGGTCCACGGTCAGCTCGATGACGTGCGGATCGTGGCTGATGAGCACGACCGCGCCTTCAAAGGCGTTGATCGCCTGAGCGAGCGCCTGACGCGAGTCCATATCGAGATGGTTGGTGGGTTCGTCCAGCAGCAGGATATGCGGCTTAGTGACCGTCATCAGCGCGAACAGCAGCCGGGCCTTTTCACCGCCCGACAGGCTGGAGATCTTGGTCAGCGCTTTTTGCTGGCCGAAACCGAAGCGGCCCAAATGGCTGCGCAGGCTGGTTTCGGAATCCTGCGGACGGCGGCGCTGCATCTCGATCACCGGCGTCGCGTTCATATCCAGTTCTTCGGACTGATGCTGCGCGAAATAGCCCACGCGCAACTTGCCGGATTTCGAGACTTCGCCCGACATCGGCTCGAGACGGCCCGCCAGCAACTTCACCAGGGTCGACTTGCCGTTGCCGTTGGCGCCCAGCAACGCAATGCGGTCATCGGTGTCGAGCCGCAGACCGAGGTCGCGCAGCACAGCTTTACCGTCATAGCCGATGACGACCTTGTCCATGCTGTAGAGCGGCGGCGAAAGCTGTTCCGGCGCGGGGAACATCAGGCTGATGCTCCCCTCTTCGTGATGCTCGGCGATGGGCTGCATGCGCTCCAGCATTTTCAGGCGCGACTGGGCCTGCTTGGCTTTGGTGGCTTTGGCGCGGAAGCGCGCCACGAAACCTTCGATCTCGGCCCGGCGGGCGTTCTGTTTGGCGCGCGCCTTTTCATTCTGCTCGATCCGCATGCGGCGCGTTTCCTCGAAGCGGTCGTAACCGCCGCGATAGAGCGTCATCTTGCCGTTCTCAAGGTGCAGGATTTCATCGACCGCGCGGTTCAACAGGCCGCGGTCATGGCTGACCAGCAGGATCGTGCCCGGATAGGTGCGCAGATAGTCCTCAAGCCAGATGGTGGCTTCCAGGTCGAGGTGGTTGGTGGGCTCGTCGAGCAGCAACAGATCGGGCTGCGTAAACAGCAGGCCCGCGAGGGCCACGCGCATGCGCCATCCGCCCGAGTAATCGTCGCACGGCTTTTGCTGCGCGGCTTCGTCGAAGCCCAGGCCCGCCAGAATCACCGCCGCGCGCGCGTTGGCCGTATGCGCTTGCTTGTCGGCCAGGCGCGTATGAATGGCGCCGATACGTTCGGGGTCCGTGGCGGTCTCCGCTTCGGCCATGAGGCTCATCAATTCGCGGTCGGCGGCGATGACCGTGTCGATGAGGCTGCGCGGACCGTGCGGCGCTTCCTGGCTGGTGATGCCCACCTGCCAGCGTTTCGGGATGTCGATGACGCCTTCGGCGGGCGACAACTCGCCCGTGATCAGGCGCAGCAGCGTGGTCTTGCCGGTGCCGTTGCGGCCCACGAGACCCACCCGGTGTCCGGCGTTGACCGCGACCCCGGTATCATCCAGCAGAACGCGCGCGCCGATCCGATACGTCAGATTTGAAATGCTCAACATGGCGCGGGGTTTATCACGCCCAAGAGACCTACAAAAGCGCCGAAACAGAGGGTTGGCGGGGCTGCAAAAGCATGGCTAAAGTCCGTCCCGGAGGGACACGAATGGCTGGATTGGGGAGACAACCTCTGGATCGCGCTGAAAAGCGCCGCATCCAGCGCGAGGACGCCAAATGGATCGGCAAACCGCTGGTCCTGAACCGGGGGCCGCGCCCCTTTGAGGCCAATGTCCGCCATCTGGTGGGCCTGCTGCGCGACACAACCCGCCCCCACCGCGCCTCCGAAGCCGCCACATTCGCCCAAACCCTTTACGAACGCACTCTGCCCTCCCTGAAGCCGCCGCCGGTGGCCTGCGCGAAAGGGTGCGCCCACTGCTGCAATACCTTTGTCACGATTATCCCGGCGGAAGCCTTCCGTGTGGCCCGGCACGCGCGCTCCCGGGACGGCGTCGCCGCGCGCATCACGGAAACCTATGCGGCCACCTCGAAGATCGCCCAGCATGAACGCTGGAAGTCCAAAGTCCCCTGCGCGCTGCTGGAAGCCGATATCTGTTCGGTCCATGCCATGCGCCCCCTGACCTGCCGCGGATGTGTATCGACGTCCGCCGACGTCTGCTTTCGGATTTACATCGAAGGCAAGGAAGAGAACCCGCCCTTCCTGCTGGAATACAACAGCGTCTGCACAGCCACGGCCGCCATTCTCTCGGCCGCCCTGAAACTGGTGGGGCTGCCCTACCGCAGCCTGGACTGGAGCGGCGCGCTGGCCGCGGCCGTCGTTTCCGCCGACAGCGAAGAGCGCTGGCTGGCGGGCGAGGATGTATTCGCGGCCGTCGAAGTCGGCTCCGGGACACGCGCCGGCACGCCGTTCGACAATATGATCGAAGAACTCGCGGCGAATATCGCGCCGACCTTATGACTGCGGCGAGAGACTCTTCAGCAAATCCACCAAGTGGTTGTTCATGAAGTTGGTGACGCCGGCGCGGTTCAAGTGGTCGGTGTCGTAATACAGCCCTTCATCGTTATCGACGCCTGAGAAATCGTGCATTGCGAAGCCATAGGGCCGCAGGATTTCCTCGATCTTCGCGTTGAACTCGGCTTCGCCCGTGAGCTTTTGCGACACGCGCGCGGGCAGCGGCGTGCGGATCACCGTGAGCTTGATGCCGCGCTGGTGGAGTGTCTCCGCCATCTCCTTGAACGACGCAAGATAGCCGTTCATCACATCCTGATCGATCTCCGCAGGAAACAGATACTTCAGGCGCTGGCGGTCGATGGCGTTATTCGGCTTGTAGACCTTATCAAAGGCCTTGCCTTCGTTCTCGGCCACGTCCAGCGCGTAACGATCGGCATTATTGATCTTGTAGAAGCCCGAGACATAACCGGGGATCAGATCGCGCGCCGCCGGATACTTCCACATTGTGGCCACCAGCGCCGGATCGAAGGGCGCGCGCCTGGTCAGCTTGGGATCGTTGATGCGATCCTCGTTCCACTGGCGCGCATAAAACACGAAAGAATCCAAAACGTAGACGACGTTTTTGGTGGTGTGACCGGCCAGGAAATAGTCGAGGTTAAAGCGCGCGGGAACGATGCCGCCGCCCTCGATGGACAAATTGATGATCGACGCGCCGGTCGCCTCTTCCAGACGCCGGTTCATATCGTCGTAGGCGAAGGGCATGGCGTGCGACGCGCCCAGGATGACGATGTCGTAGTCCGTCTTCGGCGCCGTGGCGGTCATGAACCAGCGGCTGTGCTGGCCATAGGTCATCACCAGACGCTCGGCGTGCACATACGCCGCGACATAGAGAACGACGCCGACGGCCACGAAAATCGCCCATGCCTTTTTCCAAGTCATGGAATCAGAAGCCTGCGCGGCCTCCGCGATGGTCAGTTCCTTGTTGAGATCTTGCGAGATCATGACCGCACTCTCTTAGAACGACATGTAGACGAAGCCTTTGGTGTTCCAGACGCCGATCACCAGAATGGCGAAGATCACGGCGTAATAGAACGCCCAGCGCACCGCGCGAGGCATGGCCAGAAGGCGTTGGGAGACCGGCTTACGTTCGTCGAAGATTTCCACGGTCATGAGGAAAACGATCAGACCGATGGACAGGTAGAACTCGCCGCTGAAGGTGTAGCCCTTCACCAGCGTCGGCAACTGCGGGATCGCGCCGTAAATCTTGGTCAGCACCGCCCAGGCGGATTTGACCGACGTGGCGCGGAAGAACACCCAGGCCAGCGCGACCGCGTGGAAGGTGATGAAGATCGCCAGGAACGTCGACAGCCAAGCCGGCATCCTGGTGAAAATGCGGCGCGGCGCGGACAACAGGCCGTGGATGATCTGATAGAGGCCGTTGAGGCCGCCCCAGATGATGAAGGTCCAGTTGGCGCCATGCCACAGGCCGCTGACCAGGAAGACGATCATGACGTTGATATATTGGCGCCACTTGGCGACGCGGTTGCCGCCCAGCGGGATGTAAAGGTAGTCGCGGAACCAGCGCGCCAGGGAAATATGCCAGCGGCTGTTCCAGAATTCCGGCACCGAGCGCGCGAGATAAGCGCGCTTGAAGTTTTCCATCAGGCGGAAGCCCAGCACCAGCGCCGCGCCGATGGCGATGTCGGAATAGCCCGAGAAATCGCAGTAAATCTGGAAGGCGTAGAAATAAACCGCGATCAGCACGGTGACCGGCGACTGAAAAGCCGGATTGGTGAAGCCCGCGTCGACAAAGGCCGCCAAGCGGTCGGCGATCACGACCTTCTTGAACAGGCCCCAGGCCATCAGCTGTAGGCCCGCCGTGACGCCCGCCGCGCTGAAGGCCACCGGCGTATTCAGCTGGCCGAGGAACGTACCGGCGCGCTCGATAGGACCGGCCAGCAGCTTCGGAAAGAAGGCGATGTAGACCGCGAGCTTGCCGAGGTGGCTTTCCGCCGGAACCGTGCCGCGATGTACGTCGACTTGATAGCTGATGGCGGAGAAGACGTAGAAGGACAGCCCCGCGGGCAACAATAGCTTTAAACGCGGCAGCGCAATGGCTTCGCTGACGACATTGAAGGACAGCATGGCGTCTTCGATGGCGCCGGCGAAAAAATCGAAATACTTAAAGACGAACAGCACCGAAAGCTGCACGAGCACGCCAATGGTGAGCGCGGCCTTGCCGCCGCCCCTGCCGATCCACAGCGCGCCGCCGTATGCCGCCAGCGTCGAGAAGCCCAGCAGCAGCAGGTATTTCAGGTCGAAGGCGGAATAGAAGTAGTAGCTGGCGATCAGCAGCAGCACCCAGCGCCAGCGGTGCGGCGCTAGGTAATAGAGAATCGCGACAGCGGCAAAGAAGCCGAGAAAGCCGAATGAGTTAAACAGCATGATGGCGCGACATACCGCGCTTCCCCCAGCCCGCGACCTAGATCAAAGTGCTTGTTTGCTTGACCATTATACACAGTGTCTTTCCCGCGAAAGCGGGAATCGGTTGGGCCCCCTTGTCATCCCGGCCGAGCGGAGCGAGAGCCGGGATCCATCGTACAAAATGCCGATGGCCGGAGTTTTTTGCGTGATGGATCCCGGATCGCGCCTTGCCTTCGCCGCGCTCAGGCGCGGCTTGTCCGGGATGACAATGGAGTTCGCGGATGCGGCAAAACGCCTTTAGTAAGCCGTCCACTCTTTCAGGAGCTCGGGCGGCACTTCCGGCGGTTCCAGCTTCGGATTGAAGTTGGCCACCAAATAGGACTTGATGTCTTCAAGCTGCGCGTCGTTCAACTGCGCGGCGCGGCCCTTGTGACGGTCGAACAGGCCGTCCCAGCCGGCTTTGTCAAACTGCTGCACGACGATGGCCACGAACACATGGCAGGTCGTGCAGTTGTTGAGGATGACTTCGCGCGACTTATCGCAATGCGCGATACCGGCCTTGTCCTTAGCCTGACAGCGGAAGATCTGCTTCATATCCAAGTCCTGCGCCTTGGCCGGCGCCGTGGGGAATACGAGGAATATGAAAGCGGCGGCGGCAAGCACGCCCGTGACCTTTAACGAAAACATTCTAGCCATACCTGATCTTCCTTAAGTTTAGACGCTTTGGTTCCGGTCCGGTTACGCCGGCGGCACGCCGAGCGCGTCGAGTTCCGGCGGCAGCTTCGGCACCGGGTTCTGCGGGTTATAGTGGCCCTGGAGGAATGTGGTCATGCCGCTATAAACGTCATCCGCGATGTCGGGCGTGCGAGTCTTGTGGGTCTGCATGAAGGCAACCCAGCCCTTCTTGTCTTTCTGCGCCTTCACGATCGGCGTGATGGCGTGGCAGACGGTGCACTGACCGAGAATGGCTTCGCGCGACGCGATGCATTCCGCTTCGGTCTGTTCGCCGGTCTTTGTTCCGGCGTCGCACCAGAACACCTTATTAACGTCGAATTCTTCCTGCGCCGAGACCGGGGCGCTCATACCCATGGCGCTCAAAGCCAACATACCGGCGACGGCGGCAACACGGGCAGTCATTGTCTTGATCATTTCAGCACCTTTCCAAATACAGCGCGAAGTTCGATTTAATCTTCAGATTGTGGCGTAATCACGCCGTCCGGCAGTCTAAAAACCGGCACGGTGATATCGCGCACCTTGTATTCCTGTGGAAAGCCGCCGCTCGCGAGCTGGAGTACGGCCTCTCCGGTGTGTTCGTCGTAATACTGCTCCTGGCATTTGTCACAAATGTGTACCGGAACATCCTCGACCAGAACCAGCTGGTCACCGCTCCAGAGCGTCACTTGAGCCACCTTTTTGGAGGTCGGCCCGCCGCAGCTCTCGCACAGAAAGGGAGCGTCTTCGGCAGCCTGATCCGTCACTTAAATACCACTCCGGCCGGAATAAAGAAGGGTGGAGCTTGCGCCCCACCCCCCTTCCATATCCTTGCCGTCTTAAGCCGTCATCATTTTCTTTGCGGCAGCCACGATCTTCGGAGCGTCCGGAGTCATCCAGCCGATCATCTCCTTGTTGCCCGGCGGCGGAGCGTCGGGGAACGCCAGACGATGGAACTTGTTGCCCGCGCCCATCATGGCGCAGCGCGCGATGATTTCGGTCACGCCGCAGAGCGTTTCGTGACCGTGGTCGACCGCCAGCAGCTTGCCCGTCTTCTTGGCCGAAGCCGCGATGGCTTCGATCGGCAGCGGCTTCAACGAACGCGGATCGATGATTTCCGCATTGATGCCCGCGGCCTTCAGGCCCGGAATGGCTTTGTTGATTTCGACCATGGCCGGACCGTAGCCGACGATGGTGATATCGGTGCCTTCCTGAACGAGCTTGGCTTCGCCGATTTTGACTTCATACGCTTCATCCGGAACATCGGTCTGAACGGCGTTGATCTGACCGTAGTGCCAGAAGATGACCGGGTCCGGATCGCGGATGGCGGCGATCATCAGGCCCTTGGCGTCGTAGGGGTTGGACGGGATCACAACCTTGATGCCGGGAATCGCGGCATAGAGCGATTCCTGACCGGCGTCGGCGTGCTGGCCGGCCATGCCGGGCTGACGCCCCGCACCGTCCTGCCAAATCACCATCGGCATGGAAGCCTGACCACCGGTCATGTGACGCAGCTTGCCGATCTGGTTGAAGACCAGATCGAACGCGCGCGTGGTGCACATGTACGGCGTATGAGCGATCGACGGAACACCCGTCAGCGCCATGCCGGCGCAAGCACCGATGTACCACTCCTCGTCGATCGCGGTGTACTGCGGAATGCGGGCATTGCCGAATTCCTTGCCGAGATCGATGACCTTCCCCATCGGGCTCACCGCCGTCGGGCGGTTCTGCCAGAAAATGGTCAGATCCTTGTTGGTCTTCATTTCAGCCTGGATGCCTTCCAGGATGGCGTAATTGCCAGGTTTAACGGCCATTGTTTTGAGCTCCTTTAGAGGGCTAATCGATGCAAGGACGGATCAGGCGTGCAACTGGCTCGGGGACACGGTGCCCTGAGCGAAGACGTTGCTGAGTCCGATCTCCTGCTTCGGCATCGGGCTCTTACGCGCGAACTCGATCGAAGCCTGCACCTGCTTCTTCACATCCGCTTCCAACGCGGCCGCCTTCTTTTCATCCAGCAAGCCGAGATTGATCAGCGCGTTCTTGAACTTCGGCAGCGGATCGTTGGCGATCCAGGCGTGCACGTCGCGGTCCGAACGATAGGGCAGACCAAAGGCGCCCAACGTACCGATCTTCGCGCGCGCCATACCGGCGTGGTCGTAGAAGCGGTGCGTCTTGGCTTCGATCAGGGTCGGGCCTTCGCCATTGCGCGCGCGGTCCACCGCACGCTTCATGACGGCGTACACGGCGAAGATATCCTGGCCGTCGACGGTGTAGCTCGGGATATCGAGACCCTTGCCGATCTGCGACAGGTCGCGCACCGAGATGGTTTCCGTGGTCGGGATCGCGACCTGGAAACCGTTGTTCTCGATGACCGAGATGAACGGCAGCTTGTAGAGCGCCGCGTTGCGCAGCGCGCCGTAGAACCAGCCGTTGTTGACCGAACCGTCACCGCCGAAGGATACGGCGACTTGCTTGCCGCCGCGGACTTTGATGCCGTAAGCGGCGCCGGCGCCGAGGATGTGCGAGACACCGACGATGCCGTTCATGCCCAGGATGCCCTTGCTGACATCGGTGATGTGCATGGAGCCGCCGAAGCCCTTGTTGTAGCCGCCTTCGCGGAAGAACATTTCGGCCGACATCTTATCGAGATCGCCGCCCTTGTTGATCAGATGGCCGTGACCGCGGTGGTGGCTGACGATGTAGTCGTCGTCGTTCAGCGCGCCGATGCAGCCGCCGGCGACGGCTTCTTCACCGATGTACAAATGGCAAACGCCGTACATCTTGTCGTCGCCCTTCAGGAACACGTCCTTCATGCCTTCTTCCCACCAACGGGACTTCAGCATCTTGGTGTACATCTCCATCAGCTTTTCGTCGGACAGGTCGGTCGCGCTGTCCCAGCTGTTGCCGGCTTTAGCGCGCGTCGCGCCGGCCATCACCGCCACACCGCCGGCGACGCCGCCGAGGGCCTGCATGAAAGAACGACGACGCAAACCCTTGCGGGGCGCCGCGGGGGATTCAGCCGTCACTGGCGAATCAGTCTGA
Organism: Rhodospirillaceae bacterium; assembly: GCA_019752235.1. Taxonomy (GTDB): domain Bacteria; phylum Pseudomonadota; class Alphaproteobacteria; order Rhodospirillales; family Rhodospirillaceae; genus SHVO01. Next base: position 16,633 of record JAIEMI010000241.1, on the reverse strand, counting down.
TTTTCCGAAGAAAGTTCACTTGCCATTAGAGAGGCCCTCCTTATGTGGCGTTGGCAGTCGCAGAAGCGATCTCAGCGTCGTGTCGAGTTATGCAATCAGCTCGGTCTGGTGCTGGGACAATCATCGCGCAGTGATCGTCCGACAATTCGGCGCCGAGGATCGGCGTCGCTCCCTCCCGGGTCGATCGCGAAAACGCGTAGCGCTTATACTAAATACGATTTTTCAAGGTGTCGATAAATGAAACGGTTTCACGCTCATGAACGAAAGCGTGTGCAAAGCACACAACGCGCGTATTTGCAGGCACGCGTTACAAACTGTTGCCATTTTCCCGCGCGCAGCCTCGCCCACGCCGCGGACACGGTACCCGTTACAAATTGTTGCTCTTTTTTTGGCCTTCACAAACGCGTGGTCAAGTAATCTTGGCCTACCCCACGGTACACGAACGCGACCGTGTGATTGTTGACGTAAAGACCGCCCTTCTATCTGAAGTGATTGAAGAATCGGATTACAGCTTGGAGATGCGCCGCCCGGTTTCTTGTGAAACAGGGTACCGGGTGTTAAATTCGCCTGATGAGTCTCTTGTCTAATCAAGGGACTCACGTCTAGGTAAGGCTCCGCCGGACGCCGGGAGGCGCTTTCTTGTGTGGAGGCAAGAAAGACATATGAACGTACTTAACTTATTGGGTGGCGCAATGAATCGTCCCATTTTCCACGGGCGCGGCTTAGCTATGGCTTTGGCCGGTTTGGCTTTTTCGACGGCGAACCTGCAAAGCGCCGAGGCCGCTCAGACCAAGAGCTTCGTGGTGAGCTGGTTCACCCCCGCCATCTTCTCCCAAGATGACGACTGCCCCGGCCGTAACCCGAGCATCGACGGCATTTATAAGCACGCGCTCCGCCAGATGAACCTGGAGCCCAAAGAAGAGCTGCGCATGTTCGAGAAGTTCGTCGGCACCACGGGTGGCGATGAAGCCGGCGAGATCATCATCAATCGCGCCCGTATCGACGGCAAACCCGTGAATGCTTACGCCAATCCGCTGGCCGCGCCCGATCCGGTGATGTTCACCGTCACCGCCGACAAGTCCTTCGGCTTCAATCTGGACGGCAAGGAAGGCCCGAAATCCTTCATCGAGCCGCAAACCGGCGAAAAGGGCATCGACAACGAATTCTTCCGCGCCATGGGCTGCCACACCGGCATGCGCGCCTATTATCCCAACCGTCCGCTGCAGGGCGGCGAGTACCAGTGGGACACCATCCGCCTCACCCAACCCGCGTGGCTGGTCACCATCGTCGGTGAAGACCTGACGAAAGACGGCCCCGTCAACGTGATCTTCGACCGCGCACTCGAAGCGACCAAGTGGGACGCACTGTCGCAGACGCGCGCCGACATGACCTACCGCATCGACCCCAACCCGCGCTCGCACAGCGAAGCCAAGGGTTATTTGAAGAATGGCGAGGTCACGACGACCGAGCCCTTCAGGTTCAACATGGTCGCGGACCCTTATTACGTGCAGGAGTTCCGCTTCAAGGACGCGCGCTTCCGTCTGAAGCTGCTGCCCAACGGCAACATCGACGGCTTCATCGGCGGCTATCAGCCCTACGACGATCCGTACTGGGGTGTCGCCAACGGCGGCATCGCGCTCGAATGCTGCGCCGGTATCGATTTCATCGGTATGTATCATACGCTGAAACGTCTCGCCGACGCCTACCCCGACGAAAACGGTCAGAACACGCATATCTCGACGGCCTATCGCATTGAAGGCGTGCCGGCGTTCACCGTTCAGGTTGAGGGCCAGACCGCCGAAGCCGGCCGCGACAGCAAGACGCGCTAATCGAACCAAACGTGAAAGAGAAAACGGTGGAAACCAAGATGAAGATTTCAAACCGGCTGACCACGCGCCTGACCATCGCCGCCGCCTGCGGCGCGCTGGCGCTGACCTCCATGATGGGCGGCAGCACGACTTTCGCGGCACCGGCGGCGGTCAAGGCCGAGCCTGTATCGCCGGGCGGCCCCGCGATGGTGCGCCGTCTGACGCCCAGCCAGTATCAACAGATCATCAGCGACGTGTTCGGCCCCGACATCAAGCTCGGCGGCCGCTTCGAACCGGACGTCCGCAAAGACGGCCTGCTCGCCGTCGGCACCAGCGGCATCAGCGTGTCCATCAGCGGCCTCGCCCAATACGACACCATGGCGCGCACCATCGCCTCGCAAGTGGTGGACGAACAGCACCGCGCCGCGCTGATCCCCTGCAAGCCCGCCAATACCCGCCAGCCCGACGAAGCCTGCGCCAGGCAGTTCCTCGAGAAGGCCGGCCGCATGCTGTACCGCCGACCGCTGACGCAGCAGGAATTGCAGCTCCGCGTCGCCGCGGCCGGTGAAGCCGCCACGACATTGAAGAACTTCTATTCCGGCCTGTCCTTGAGCCTCGCCGGCATGCTGAGCTCGTCGCAGTTCCTGTTCCGCCACGAGATGTCCGAGGCCGATCCGGAGAACCCCGGCATGCGCCGCCTGGACTCTTATTCGAAGGCCCAGCGTCTCTCGTTCTTCCTGTGGAACACCGCGCCTGACTCCGCGCTGCTCGCGGCGGCCGAAAGCGGTGAAATCCAGACCAAGAAAGGCTTGGAAAAGCAGGTCACGCGCATGCTGGCCAGCCCCCGCCTCGAAGACGGCGTGCGCGCCTTCTTCACGGACATGCTGGAATTCGACCGCTTCGCCAACTTCGCCAAAGACCCGCAGATTTATCCGAAATTCACGGGCGCCGCGGCTGACGACGCGCAGGAACAGACCTTGCGCACCATCGTCGATCAGGTTCTGACGCAGAACGGCGATTATCGCGACCTGTTCACGACGCGCAAAACCTTCCTGACGCCGCTGCTGGGTTCGCTTTACAGCGTGCCGGTGGCGAAAGTCACCGCCAACGGCGCGCCGGACCAATGGACGCCCTATGAATACCCCGAAGGCGATCCGCGCGGCGTCGGCATCCTGACTCAAGCCAGCTTCGTCGCGCTGCACTCGCACCCGGGCCGCAGTTCGCCGACCGTGCGCGGTAAGGCCGTGCGTGAAGTGCTGCTTTGCCAGCGCGTTCCCGATCCGCCGGGCAACGTCGCGTTCAACGTCGTGCAAGACACGGCGGACCCCGTTTACAAGACCGCGCGCGCGCGCCTGAAGGCCCACGCCACGGAAGCCATGTGCACGGGCTGCCACAAGATCACCGACCCGATCGGCCTCGCCATGGAGAACTTCGATTCCGCCGCCGGTTTCCGCACGCGTGAGAACGGCGAGACGATCGACACCACCGGCGACCTGAACGGCAAAAAGTACAACGATGCCATCGGCCTCGGTCAGGCCATCCACGACGATCCGGCCACCGCTTCGTGCCTGGTGAACAAGCTGTTCGCCTACGCGTCGGGCCGCACCGCCACGCGCGCCGAACGCGAGTGGATGGCGTTCATGGTGAAGGGCTTCGCCGACGGCGGCTATCGTATCCCCAGCCTGATGCGCCAGATTTCCACCAGCGACGCCTTCTATCGCGTCAAGGACCAAGCCGAAGAAACAAAGGCTGCCGATGCTTCCGCGGCGGAGAAGAAATAGTGAGCGCGGTTTCTAAACTCGCAAGCCGACGCCGCGTTCTGCGCGGCATGCTGGGCGGCACGGCCGTCACGGTCGGCTTGCCGTTCCTGGATGGTTTTCTGAACGAGAACGGCACCGCGCTGGCCGCGACGGGCCAGGCGTTGCCCGCCTGCTTCGGCACGTGGTTCCAGGGCCTCGGCCTCAATCCCGGATATTGGGAACCCAAGAAGGTCGGCGCCGACTATGAAGTCACGCACCAGCTGAAACCGCTCGCGAAGTTCCGCGACAAGATCAACGTCTATAGCGGCATGCGCGTGTTCCTCGACGGACATCCGCCGAAGGTCCACAACACCGGCGCCGTCGCAATCACCAGCGGCGGCATTCCGGAAGAGCCCAAGGCCTTCCCCAGCGTCGACAGCCTGATCGCCGATCATATCGGCACACGCACGCGCTTCCGCTCGTTGGAAGTGTCGTGCAACGGCACGCGCGAAACCTACAGCCGCCGCAGCGCCAGCGCGGTCAATCCATCCGACACCTCGCCGCTGTCCGTGTACGCCCGCATCTTCGGCCCCGACTTCAAGGATCCGAACGCCGCCGAGTTCACGCCAGATGCCGCCGTCATGGCGCGCAAAAGTGTCCTGTCGGCGTTTAAGGAAGAACGCGCGAGCTTGGTCCAAGACCTCGGCGCCTCCGACAAGGCGCGTATCGACGAGTACTTCACCGCGCTGCGCGAACTGGAATCGCAGTTGGCGCTGGAACTCGAAAAGCCGGCTCCGCTTGCGGCCTGCACCAAGGCGTCGGGCCCCGAAGAAATCCACGCGGGTCTTGTGATCGACGACATCGTCGCCAACAACAAATTGTTCAGCAAGCTGATTGCGCATGCGCTGGCGTGCGGCCAGACCCGCGTCGTCAATCTGCTGTTCGACGGCGCCAGCGGCAACTGCCGCCGCCCGGCCAGCCCCGTCACCTTCCACATCCACACACACGAAGAGCCGGTCGACCCGGCCATCGGCTATCAGCCGAATGTGCATTGGTTCATGGAAACCTGCCTGACCGGTCTTGCAACCTACCTCACCGAGCTCAACAACGTCCGCGAGGGCGACAAGACCCTGCTCGACCGTATCGTCATCATGTTCGGCACGGACACCGGTTTCGCCAAGTTCCATTCGCTGGAAAACATCCCGATGTTCACGTTCGGCGGCGGCAGAATCATTAAGACCGGTATCCACGTTGCCGCCCATGGCGATACCACCAGCCGCGTCGGTCTGACCGTCCAACAAGCCTTGGGCGTGCCCACGAGCCATTGGGGCACCGAGTCCAACCGTACGGCAAAGACCATCACCGAAGTGATGGTCTAAAAGCGTTTGAACGTGGCGCGCAAGCTCACTATCTAAGTTTAGAATAAATCTAGTTTGATGCCGGAAGGAGAGAGATCATGAGCGCTACATCCCGTCTTGCCAGCCGCCGCCGCGTCCTCAAAGGCATGTTGGGCGGCTCCGCCGTCACGCTGGGGCTACCTTTCCTCGACGGCTTCCTGAACGAGAACGGCACCGCGCTCGCCGCCAGCGGTCAAGCGCTGCCCGCCTGCTTCGGCACATGGTTCCAAGGCCTCGGCCTCAACCCCGGCTATTGGGAACCGAAAAAGGTCGGCGCCGATTACGAAGTCACGCACCAGCTGAAGCCGCTCGCGAAGTTCCGCGACAAGATCAACGTCTATAGCGGCATGCGCGTGTTCCTCGACGGGCATGCGCCGAAAGTGCACGCCACCGGCGCCATCGCCGTCATGGGCGGCGGCATCCCCGAAGAACCGAACGCCTTCCCCAGCGTCGACAGCCTGGTGGCCGACCACATCGGCACACGCACCCGCTTCCGTTCGCTGGAAGTGTCCTGCAGCGGATCGCGCGAGAGCTACAGCCGCCGCAGCCGCAGCGCCATCAACCCGACCGAGCCGGATCCGGTGGCGATGTACACCCGCATCTTCGGCCCCGACTTCCAGGATCCGAACGCCGCCGAGTTCACGCCCGATCCCGCGATCATGGCGCGCAAGAGCGTGCTGTCCGCCTTTAAGGAAGAACGTCAGGGCCTGCTGAAGGAACTGGGCTCCTCGGACAAAGCGCGCATCGACGAGTACTTCACCGCGCTGCGCGAACTGGAAGGCAAGCTTGAGCTGGAACTGCAAAAGCCCGCGCCCATGGCGGCCTGCACCAAGGCCGAAGGCATCGACACTATTCCCCGCGGCCTGGTGGTCGACGACTGCGTCAAAAACGCCAAGCTGTTCTCCAAGCTGGTGGCCCACGCCCTCGCCTGCGGTCAGTCGCGTGTGGTCAACATGGTGTTCTGCGGCGCCGGCGGCGACATCCGCCGCGCGGCCAGCCCCGTGACCTTCCACATCCATACCCACGAAGAGCCGGTCGATCCCGCTGTCGGTTACCAGCCTAATGTGGACTGGTTCATGGAAACCTGCCTGACGAGCCTGGCAGGCTATCTCGGCGACCTCGCCGCCATCAAGGAAGGCGACAAGACGCTGCTGGATCGCATCGTCATCATGTTCGGCACCGACACCGGCTTCGCCAAGTTCCACTCGCTGGAGAACATTCCCATGTTCACCTTCGGCGGCAGCAGCATCATCAAGACCGGACTGCACGTGCCGTGCAACGGGGACACCACCAGCCGCGTCGGCTTGACGGTCCAGCAAGCGCTGGGCGTGCCGACCAGCAACTGGGGCACGGAATCCAACCGCACGGCGAAGACCATCACTGAAGTGATGATCTAAGCGGCAAAGACAGAGACGACGGGGAGAGACATCGTGCGCATACTAAGATTCTTGCGGGCTACCGCGTTTGCGGCTTTGTGCGTCGGCGCGACGGCGAACGCCGCCCTCGCGAAGGGCGATGACACTCCTCAGCTCGCGACGCCGCCGGGCATCACTGTGCAGCTTGTCGGCAAGATCACCTTCGGCCTGATCATCGGCTACAACCTCGATCGCAATCAGCAGTTCGCTTATGCCGACGCCAAAGGCATGACCCTGTACACCTACGGGCCGGATGCCGACGCCCCGGGCAAAGCGACCTGCGTGGCCGCATGCGCCGCCGTATGGCCGCCCGCCATCGCGCTTCCGAAGTCCAAGCCTTTCGGCAATTGGTCGCTGGTCACCCGCGACGACGGTCAGAAGCAGTGGGCCTTCCGCGGCAAGCCGCTCTACACCTACACCAAAGACACGAAGATCAGCGACGTCAACGGTCGCGGCCTCGATCAGGGCAACTGGCAGACCGCGCTGTTCGATCCCAATGCCGGTATCGTTTTCCCGCCGGGCATTTCCGCTGAAGAAATCCCCGACGCCAACGGCCAGGTGCTCGTCAATGCCAAGGGCATGGCGATCTACGCGTTCGACGGCAACGTGAAAAAGGCCGATCCTGCCTGCAGCGGCAGCCCCTGCGTCAGCCACTGGCAGCCCCTGCACGCGCCCGAGCTGGCCTCCACGGTCGGCGACTTCACGGTCGTGATCCGCAACGACGCCACCCGCCAGTGGGCCTACAAGGGTAAAGCGCTGTTCACCTTCGACGGCGATTATGAGAGCGGCTACGCCGCCGCCATCGGCCTCGACAAAAAACTCGAACCGGCGGTGGTCGTGCGCTACTTCCGGCCCAACGAAATCTCCATCCACCCGACGCTCGGTCAGGGCTATGTGCTGTCCACACCGAAGGGCATGACGGTTTATCGCCGCGATGCTTACGTCTATCAGCTTGGCGGTCATGGCATCCGCCGCGGCGTGCCGCCGCGCCCGCACGTGGGCCGTGACATCGGCACCAGCATGTCCGGCTGTGACGCCGCCTGCCAAAGCATGTGGCACCCCGTGAAGGCCGACGCCAAGGCGCAGCCCTCGGGCTTCTACCAGCTCATCACCCGCGAAGACGGCACCCGTCAGTGGACCTACAAGGGCTACGCTCTGTACACCTACGCGGGCGACAAAAAGCCGGGCGATATGCTGGGCAACGACATCTACGACTACGCCTTCAGCCGCGATCCGAACAAGGCGGCCGAGCGTCCCAGCCGCATGACGGCGGCCGGCGCGCTGTTGTGGATGTACGCGTTTCCATAAGTAGTTTAGCGGCGGCTTTCCAGCCAGCTTAAGGCGCCCTTAGCGGCGGCCCTGCCCCCCGCCAGACAGGCGGTGAGCAGGTAACCGCCCGTGGGTGCGTCCCAGTCCAGCATTTCGCCCGCGCAGAACACGCCCGGCACGCCGCGCAGCATCAGCCGTTCATCCAAAGCCTCGAACCGGATGCCGCCCGCCGTGCTGATGGCTTCTTCCAAAGGACGCGGCGCGGTCAGAACTAGCGGCAAGGCCTTCATGGCCGCCGCCAGTCCCTGCGGCTTGTCAAAAAGCGCGGGCGGCAGAACCTCGCGCAGCAGGCCCGCTTTTACGCCCTCCACACCCGCGTACTTCCGCAAGTAATTAGCCAGCGAGTTCTTCCCGCGTGGACGCGCGACATCCTGGAGGAGTTGCGCGGGTTTTTTGGCCGGCACCAGATCGAGGTGCAGCGTGGCCTGGCCCGTCGCGGCGATAGCCTCACGCAGGCCCGCCGACAGCGCGTAGATCAGGCCGCCTTCGACGCCCGTGGCGGTGACGACAAACTCCCCCTGACGCCGGACGGTTTGCCCCTCGGAGTTCGTAAAGGAGGCCACGACGGGTTTGACCGGCGCCCCGGCGAAGCGCTCGCGGAAAAATGCGCTCCACGCCGCGTCAAAACCGCAGTTGGACGGCAGCAAGGCGGCGATCTCGACGCCGCGCGCCGCGAGAATATCCGTCCAGGCGCCGTCGGAGCCCAATTGCGGCCAGCTGCCGCCGCCGAGGGCGAGAACCACCGCATCGGCGCCGGCCTGCACGTCGCCGCGCGGGGTCGTGAAACACAGTTGGTCGCCGTGCCATCCCCGCCAGCGGTGGCGCATATGAAACCGCACGCCCGCTTCACGCAACCGCCGCAGCCACGACCGCAACAGCGGCGCGGCTTTCATCTCTTTCGGAAACACCCTGCCCGACGTTCCGACGAAAGTCTCAACACCGAGGGCATGAATCCACGCCCGCACATCGTCCGGGGTGAAGCCGCCTATAAGTTTTTCCAAAACGCTCCGCCGTGCGCCGTAGCGGGACAGGAAAGCCTCCGGCGGTTCGGCGTGGGTAATGTTGAGTCCGCCCTTCCCGGCCATAAGGAATTTGCGCCCAACGCTGGGCATGGCGTCATAGAGATCGACGGCGGCGCCGCCCGCGCTCAAGACTTCCGCCGCCATCAAACCCGCGGGCCCGCCGCCGATAACAATACATTTCATGGGATAAGAGTAGGCCTTGACCATGTCCAAGGTCGACTCAATGCCGATCTTATCGAAATTCTCGTCCAGCCACTTGTCGGTGGTTTCAACGCCCAGGTCATAAAGGTAGCTCAGAAATTTCCAATCGGCGTTGAACTTGGAAGACGCGCCCAGGTGGCTCATCTCTTCCTCGGCGGCGATCATATGGAAATTCACCTGATGAAACGGCGTGTCTTTCAGTTTGCCTTCCTCGATCAGATTCGAAATCGTAGCGATACCGCTCATTTCGCGCGCCAGCGTGGCGTTGAAGCTGACTTCATTGATGCGGTTCAGGATTTCCCGCGCCGTGGTCGGAACCTTGGCGCGGTTCATGGGGTTGATCTGCACGATCAGCACGTCCTTGCTGACGCAATGCTGGATCAGCGGCGAGATCGCCGGGTTCGCCAGATAGCCGCCGTCCCAGTACTGCTCGCCCTTGAATTCCACCGCCTGGAACATCAGCGGCAGACAGGCCGAAGCCAGGAGCGTTTCGACGTACATCTCGTCGGTCTTAAAGACCTTCAGTTTACACGTCCGCACGTTGGTGGCGGAGACGTACAGCTTGATATCCTTGCGGCCGCGCAGGGTCTTGAAGTCCACCATCTCGCTCAGGATGTCGCGCAGCGGATTGAGGTCGAGCGGGTTGATCTGATAGGGCGAGAACATGCGCGTGACCCAGTCGGCCATCATGAAGGCGGGCGAGTCATCCACATTCCAGCGGTTTTCGCCGGTCAGCCACGGGAACTGGGTGTGCGCCGAGGTCATGATGGCGCGTTCGCTGATGGCCTTCCAAAAGGCCTGCAGGCTGTCGATGGCGCCCTCGCGCCCGTTCTTGATAAAACCGTCGGTGAAGACCACGCCGTTCATGGCGCCGGCGCTGGTGCCGCTGATGCCGTCGATGAAAATCCGGCCGTCGCGCATCAGGCGATCGAGCACGCCCCACGTAAAGGCGCCGTGCGCGCCGCCGCCCTGCAGCGCAAGATTCAGGCGCTTGCGGTTATTCTTTGGCTCGCGACTCATGTCACCCCACCGTCATTCCCCCAAACAATCTAACGGTTTACGGCGGGATTGTTAAAGGAATCGGTAAGGGCAAAGAAAAAGCGGGGCGGACCATAGGGCCCGCCCCGCCGCGTCTTGGATAGAAGCTATTTACGCCAGCGCGGTCTTGAACAGCGCCGACAGCTTCGCCCAGGCGCGTTCCGCCTGGGCTTTGTTATACAGCGGCACGCCGGCGCGCGGGGGCATGTCGGCCATGCACCAGCCGTGCAGCGCGCCTTCATAGACCTCGATATCGGCTTTCAGCTTGGCCGCTTCGAAAGCCGCCTTCAGCTTGTCCTTGGCGTCGGGCTGCGCCTTGTCATCGTCGGCAGCGATGGCGACGTGGTACTGCGCCTTCATCTTCGGAATGAGCAGATGCGGGCTCTCGGGTTTGTCGGTGGCGAGACCGCCGCCGTGGAACGAGCCCGCGGCCGCAATCCGGTCCGGATAGGCCGCCGCGGTGCGCATGGTGAGCGCGCCGCCCATGCAATAGCCGTGTGTACCGATCTTGGCGCCCTTTTTCATCGCCGGTTGCGAGTCCAAAAACGCGATGAACGCGCCGGCGTCCGTTGTCACCGATGCGGGGGTCAATGAGCCCATCAGTTTGCCAAGCTGCGCGCGGTCTTCCGGCTTCTCGAAGCTGAAGCCCGGCGGCAAGCCCGGCGCTTTCGTCAGGCGGTAATACGGATTGGGCACCAGCACCGTGTAACCTTCGGCTGCCTGGCGCTTAGCCATGTCGCGGAATGCGGGACGCAGACCCAGCGCATCGACCCAAATAATCACGCCGGGGTATGTGCCGCTGACCGGATGCACCAGCACGGCGTCGCACATGCCATCGGCCGTTTTGATCTGCACATCGGTTTCTTTCACCTCCAGCGGCGCGGCGGCGAAAGCCGCCGGCGCCGCCACGGCCGCCCCGGCCGCCAGCGAAAGCGCCCCGAAGGTCCGGCGCGACACGTCGTCGCCGCGCGTCTCATCCTGCCCGAAATCCCTATCGTCGTTCATGGTGTTCTCCCTACCCAGCCAGCCCTCCGTCACCACGACGGAGCGGTCCTCACCGCGATATTTTATCGGGATTTCTTAAGTTTGATAACGGCTGGATTAAGACAATTGGGCGTTATAGGTTCCGGGTCATGACCGCCGCACAGCCCGCCCTTCCGGCCAATTCTGTTACAAGCGGTGAAACCCCGCCCGCCGCCCTGTTTGCCGCGTCCCTGGATGCCCACACCCGCCGTTTGCCGCCGGAATTCTATACGGTTATGAACCCCGAGCGTGTCGGTACAGCGCCGCGGCTGATTCATGCCAGCGCACCCGCCGCGGCATTGCTGGATATGACGCCCACGGCCTTCCGCCACCCCGCCTTCGCCAGCGTTTTCGCGGGGCACCACCGTATTGGCAATTTTGAGCCGCTGGCGACCGTCTATTCGGGCCATCAGTTCGGCACGTATGTCCCGCGCCTGGGCGACGGACGCGCGCTCTTGATCGCCGAAGTCCGCAACCGCGCGCGGGAGCTTTGGGGCATTCAACTCAAGGGCGCGGGCCATACGCCCTACTCCCGTTCCGGCGACGGACGGGCCGTGATGCGTTCGTCGTTGCGCGAATACCTGTGCAGCGAACATATGGCGGCGCTGGGCATCCCCACAACGCGCGCGCTGTCCGTCGTCGCCACCGGCGAGACGGTCTATCGCGAAACGCCCGAACCGGGCGCCATCGTCACGCGCCTCGCGCCGTCCTTCGTGCGCTTCGGCCATTTCGAATACTTCCATCACGCCGGACGTCCCGACCTGGTGCGGGTGCTGGCCGATCATGTCATCGCGGAACACTTTTCCGGTCTTGCCCGCAGCGAGGAACGTTTCGCGCTATGGTTCCGCGAGATCGTGCAGCGGACCGCGCACCTGCTGGCGGCGTGGCAGGCTTTCGGTTTCGCCCACGGCGTCATGAATACCGACAATATGTCGATCCTCGGGCTTACCATCGACTACGGCCCCTTCGGATTTTTAGACGGCTTCGACCCGCACTTCATCTGCAACCACTCCGATCACACCGGCCGTTACGCCTTCGATCAGCAGCCGGGCATCGCGCTCTGGAATTTGCAGGCTCTGGCGGTCGCACTGAGCACGCTGATCGAGACGGACACGCTCAAGGAAGCGCTCTCGGGATTTGCAGCCGCCTTCATAGAACGCTTCACGGCGCTCATGCACCGCAAGCTCGGCTTCGCGGACTTCACGCCGCAAACCGCCGACATGGCTGAAGAGCTGCTGCAGATCATGATGCACAGCGCGTCGGACTACACCCTGACCTTCCGCCTATTGTCGCGGGCCGGCACGCCGGAGGGACGCGAGGCGTGGTTGGCGCTGTTCTCCCTCGGCCAGCGCCCCGAGGCCGCCGCATGGTTGGAGCGTTATGGCCTGGCCCCGCTGTTGCCCGCATCCGACCGGCGCGTTTCAATGGATGCCATCAACCCAAAATATGTGCTGCGTAATTGGATCGCGGAAACCGTCATCCGCGCCGTCGAGGACCGCCATGACCTGACGGTCCTAGAACGCGTCATGCGGGTGTTGCAGACACCTTTTGACGAGCACCCCGGTGATGCTGAATTCGCCGCGCCGCCACCGGAACCGCTCCGCCACCTCAGCGTATCGTGCTCGTCTTGATCGCATTTTAAGCGGTTTGATTGTAGAGTCCTGCGGGACTGCATCTCACGGCGTTGAGATGAGCGTCCCCCACGCCATGCACGCGGTACATTAATCCTTTAAGAATAATCCGACAGCCGCGATCAATTCGTCCAGCTTGTCGTGATGCACCCAATGGCCCGCGCCCTGCACCGTCAGGGTGCGGGCATTTTTAAAGAACCGCAGCGAACCGTCCGTGGCCGGATCACTGGCTTCGCTTTCGCTGCCGCGGATCAGCAACGTCGGACATGTGATTCCCTCCCAGAGGGCCGTGACGTCGCGCACGGGCAAATTGAACGGCGCCAGCGCCCGGATATAGTTGTCGAACTTCCAGCTAAAAGACCCATCCTCGTTCTGATTCATGCCATGCACGGTGAGGTGTTCGGCCTGATCGGCATTGAGGCGCGGGTTTTCCGCGCGCATGCGTTTCACGGCTTCGTCCAGGGAGGCATAGCGCCGGGGCGGCCGTCCGGATAATTCGCGCAGTTGTTCGACCCACCGCGTGATCCGCCCGGCGATGGGTGCGCCCTGCCGCCGCTCGAATTCCGACGGCGACCAGAAGATGCCTTCGATCACCGCCAGCTTGCGCACCGCCGCGGGATACGCGCCGGTGAACATGAGACTGATGGCTCCGCCCATGGAGTGACTCAAAATCGACAGCGGCTTGAGCTGCTTCTGTTCCACCAGCTGCGCGATGTCATAGATGAACTCGGCGAGCGGATAACTGCTGCCCGAGGCCCATTCCGAATCACCGTGACCGCGCAAATCCACCGCGATGACGTGGAATTCATCGCGCAGCCGTTCGGCCGCCCAGTCCCAGCTGCGGCAATGGTCCCTGCCCCCGTGAATCAGAAGCAGCGGCGGCGCGCCGTGATTGCCCCAATCCACGTAGTGCAGGCGCAAGCGCTGTGAAAAATAAGTCTGAGACGTTGGGCCGAGACTCATGGCTCACTCCAAACAATCGATGGATAGACTATGCCCGCGGCAAAGCCCCTGATTGTAGGAAATAGCGGAGGTTTCCGCAGCCGTGAAAGTCAGGCCGCGGACTTCAGGTACGTGATCATGGTCTCCGGATCGGTGACCTCATACGGGTCTTCATCCGTGCCCGCATCGTTGATGCCGGGCTCTTCAAACCATTTCTCGATGACGCCGTCCTTCACGATCATGGAATAGCGCCAGCTGCGGTAGCCGAAGCCCAGATGCTCTTTATTGATCAGCATGCCCATGCGGCGCGTGAAATGGCCCGACCCGTCGGGGATGAACTTGACGTTTTTCAAGCCGAGGTTTTTCGCCCACTGGAACATCACGAAGGCGTCATTGACGCTGATGCAATAGACCTCGTCGATGCCGAGCTTCAAGATGTCAGCATAGAGCGCATCATAAGCCGGGCACTGCTTGGACGAGCAGGTCGGCGTGAACGCGCCCGGCAGCGAAAACACGGCAATGCGCTTGCCCGCGAAATACGCGGCCGTGGTTTTGTCCTGCCAACGGAACGGATTGGGCCCGCCGATGCTTTCGTCGCGCACGCGGGTCTTGAAAACGACATCCGGTAGTTTGCGGTCTTCCATAATAACCTCCTGACCTAAAACCCCATATAACGAAACACTTCATAAGAACCAAAATTGCTTGGTCCCCGATAGTCTCACAGCACAGCGCCTTGTGCCGAGACCTTAGCGAAAGAGCCATACTTAACGAAATAGGCCAATACCATGGTATCCCGCCACCCCGTCTTGCGCGCGGCGGATGTGCCATTAAAGTGCCGCTACACTGATGTGCTTGGAATTTTGGGGAGGAAATCGTGCAACTTTCGATGCAAGGCGGCGTGGGTATCGTGACCGGCGGCGGCTCGGGCCTGGGCCGCGCGATCTGTATGCGCCTGGCCCAGGAAGGCGCCTTCGTCGCGGCCGTGGATATCAACATGGACGGCGCCACGCAAACCGCCAAAGACATCACCGCGGGCGGCGGCAAGGCCGCGGCCTTCCGCTGCGACATCAGCGACCCCGCCCAGGTCACGGCGACCATAACCGCGGTCCAGTCGCAGCTTGGCGCGCCGAAGTGGCTGTTCAATGCCGCGGGCATCGTCAGCCACGGCCGTGTCGAACAGGTGAGCTACGAGACCTTCTCCAAGGTTCTCGCGATCAACGTCGGCGGCGCCTTCCTGATGTCGAAAGCCGTATTGCCGTTCCTCGTCCAGAATCAGGGCTCCATCGTCAACGTCGCTTCGCTCGCCGGCACCATGGGCGTGCCCTACATGGTGTCCTACAGCACGTCCAAAGGCGCGCTGATCGCCATGACGCGCGCCATGGCAAAGGAATACGTCGACCGCAAAGTCCGCATCAACGTGCTGGCGCCCGGCGGCATCGAGACGCCCATGTACGACGTGCCTTTCCCGCCCGATGCCAACCCTGAAATCCTGGCGACGCTGCCGCGCACCAGCATGGCGCTGGCAAAACCCAGCGAACTCGCGAACATGGCGGTTTTCATCGCTTCGCCCGAAGGTGGAAATATCTCCGGTTCGGTCGTCGCCGTGGATGGCGCTTCGACCTAACCGCGTTACAAACCTGATACGCAGCTTAAATCGACAAACAACCGGCCCAACGTCATACTCGCGTCATACGCAATCAGTGAGGAGCGGTGTCATGGGTCGTCTCGGTTTCGCGGTCATTTTTGGTGTCGTTTGCGCGATGGCGGCGCCCGCGCGCGCCGATGGTCCCGACTATGAAGCAACCGTCGGGTACATCAACAGCCTGCTCAACACCAAGTTGACCGAACAAAAACGCTGCGTGTTCGCCGCCAAAGCGCCGGGCGCCGAACATGAAGGCGTTTTCCATGCGGCGTCGCTGGACATCGTCCCGTCCGTCATCAAACCCACGGAAATTCACTTCGAATGCCGCAAGGGCGAACAGTGTATCGCGGGAAAATCGCACACGTCCTCCGTACTCAATGTTACCGTTCACAGCGACGCGAATGATGTCGCCATCGCCATCAGCCGTTTGATCGAACTCTGCGGCACCCACGCGCACTAGCCGCGCCCGCGGCCTAGCTCAAAGCGGCATAAAAAAACGGCGGCCTGGGGGCGGAAATGTCCCGCGGCGGCAAGCCGCGCGGATTCAAGAAGCAGGAACAGCATTACGCCTTCCCTTTTTTCGCCGCGTCTATTTTCTTGGCCAAAGCGTCCAGTTCTTTGTCGTCCAGCATGGCCGTGTCGATCATGCCCACCAGGACTTCGCTCACCGCGCCATCGCAGAGCCAGTCCACCACCCGCTGCACGGCTTTGGCGGCAACGCGCTCACGGGGTTCGGCGGCGCGATAGACGAACGTCCGCCCCTCCGTCACGTAGGTCACGAAGCCCTTCTCCTTGAGACGGCGCAGGACCGTGCGGATGGTGGACTCCTTCAGGCGGCGTTTGAGGCGCTTGCGGACATCGTCGGCGGTGATCGGTGCATGGGCCCACACCAACTGCATAACATCGCGCTCAAGATCGCCGAGATCGGGAGGCCGTTCCGTCATTATGCTACTCCCAGTAATGTTACTTATAGTAGCTTTAGAAAATGGCCTTGGCTATACCCCTCCGCCTCCCGCGTGGTGGGTGTGGAACCCTGCGGCGGGAGATGCGCAGCATTACGGCGGAAAGCCCGGAAAACGGCGGTTCCCAGAAGCCCCCTATGCCGGCCGGAAAAAACCCAGCGCTGAACGCCCTGAGCTGCGCACGGCGCTTTCCGCCCGGGAAACCGCATCCCCCGGGAAATGCGAGCATTTTCCTGGCCAAAAGTCCTCCCGCCGGGCTTGATTTATGATGCGTCACCCGTTATCACCGCCCCTCCAACGGCCCAGCGCAAGGCTCCTTGCGTCCCCATCGTCTAGAGGCCTAGGACATCGCCCTTTCACGGCGGTAACGGGGGTTCGAATCCCCCTGGGGACGCCATCATCGCCGGCGTCGTTTGCAGGATGGTCGGGCAACAGGGAGCGATGCATCAGGGATGCAGCGGCCAGATGGGCCCCGCTGCCGATA
>JAIEMI010000055.1 GCA_019752235.1 Rhodospirillaceae bacterium | reverse complement strand
GTACATCTGCAAGATCTGGACAAAAGAGCCAGAGCGATTCAATCTCAACCCGCTCCAGAAAATGCCGGGACTAAACATCTAAAGCGCGGGCGTGGCGGCATTGGTAGACGCGCTGGTCATAGGAATCAGTGGGCTTCCCATGTGGGTTCAAGTCCCACCGTTCGCACCATTTCATCTCAAGGGCCCGTAGCTCAGACGGGAGAGCGCCGCCTTTGCATGGCGGAGGTCGCCGGTTCGATTCCGGTCGGGTCCACCATCACACAACTACTGACGCGGCGTGCTGAGGTTAAACTCAGACTTTCTTGAGATTACCGCGCAGCCAAGCCGAAAAAGCCTCTTCCGAGATGCTGCCATCGGCAAGTCCTAAAACGGCGGTAACGCAGCTAGCGTCTTCTGCGATTAGGTCAAAGCCATTCAGCGCTAGGAAGAGCTCTACGACCACAAGCGCCACGCGTTTATTGCCGTCCACAAAAGGATGATTGCGTACAATTCCAAATCCGTAGCATGCCGCAAGGTCAGCCGCGTCGGGTGAAGAGTTCTTATATCCGACTACATTTTGTGGGCGTGCGAGGGCGGATTGAAGCAGGCCTCTGTCGCGTACGCCATCTGGGCCGCCATGCTCGGCAAGCTGCTCGCCGTGAATCGCTAAAATAACTTCTTCAGCAATCCACTGCCATGTCACTTCGCAAGCTCACGCAGAGCATTACGGCGCTTCTTCATTATCTTGCGAGCGGCAGTCATCTGAGTCTCAAATTCTGGGCTGTATGGAGTTAGCTTATATCCGTCAGGGGTCTCGGTTAGAAAAATAGAGTCTCCCTTTTCGACCTTCAGTTTGGCCGTAACTTCCTTTGGCAGGACAACACCTGTCGAGTTGCCAATCGTCATAAGCTTAAGGGCCTGCATAATGACGCCTCCTTACAGTGTGTTATTACGTATGTTATAACAATACGGAGCATCTAAATATACGCAAGTCGTATATTAGAAATCCCGTAATATCATTATATATCAACTCACTAGTTTATGGATTTGGGCCCTACGGCCTGTGGTAATCGAACGAATCGGGCTCTCACGCGACAATGAGTGGCCAGTTAAGAACAACGAGCAGCTCCTTTACGCGCGCGCGCAGACCTCAGACCGGAGGCTAGCGCCGAAAGCAGTTATTCTCTCTATGAACGTCAGTCGCTCAAGTTATGCGGGGGTTCGCTGATAAACAGGGGGGTTAATCATGCGTGGTCGTTAAGGCCCTTTAAGGGCTGGCCCCTAGTCCATATTTGAACGATGGCACTGCTGTCAGACGAAAGTAGAGAGATGTCCTCCACGGGGTTGCCATCAACAACCAGGAAATCCGCAAAAGCGCCCGGCGAGATCACCCCTAGTTTGCCTTTCATATTCAGCAAGGCTGCGTTGGACGACGTGGCAGATTGGAGAATCTCAAAAGGGCTTTCTACCTGCGCGCGAAGGCGAAACTCGTCACGCTGAAGGTGGTGCAGACGGCCCAGAAGGTCCGTGCCGAAACCTAATTGCACGCCAGCGGCGCGGCATATACGGATAGCCTCTAAGCCTTGCTCACGCACTTCGGCAAGTTTCTCTAGCGCGTGGGAGGGAGCGCCCGATTGCGTGCCGAACCGATAGAGTGCGTCATAGGTGACCAGTGTGGGCACCACAAACGCGCCCGCCTCTGATACCTGTGCGGCGGCTTCAGCGTTGATCAGATTGCCATGTTCAATGGACCTGACCCCAAGCCGAACTGCTCGGACGATACTGGCTGCAGTATAGGCGTGGGCGGCCACATAACGTCCGCGCCGGTGTGCTTCGTCCACAACCGCGGCAATCTCATCATCCGCAAACTGTAAATACCAGATCGGGTCGCTGGGCGATGATATCCCGCCGGACATAAAGATTTTTAGGTGGTGGGCCCCTTGGCGTAAGCTCTCGCGCGACGCCCTGCGCAATGCGTCCACGCCATCGACTATGTCAGCTAAGGCACCGCTCGGCCGGCAACCGCACATATCGTGCGGCTCGTGCGGCGCACGGCTGTCGCCATGCCCACCCGTTTGGCTGAATGCCCGACCGCAATAGAAAAAGCGTGGAGAGGGAAACAGACCTTCTTCAGAGGCAAGCCATGTGCCGTGATCGCCGCCGCCTACATCGCGGACGGTCGTGAATCCGCGGCGTAATGCCGCCTCGAGATTAATGCGTGCCCGTTGCGACTCATATGTCGCGGGAAATTCTTTACATTTCGCCGTGTCGATTTCAGTGGCGTATGCGTGAAAATGGGCATCGATGAGGCCCGGCATAAGAGTGCGGCTCGCGACATCTACTTCTGCCTTAAACTCACATCCCGGCTTGGCGTCATAGATCCCCTCAATAAGCTCACCCGATAGTACGACGAATTTTGGCTTACTGAGCTTTCGTGACATTCCATCAAATATGCGGGCATTTGACAGCACGGTTCTACCGGCAGCGCGCGCGATCATGTCACCTCGACGCCATATGTTGCCTTGGCTATAGCGGGCGAGACGAAGCGGTCAAGAAGATCACGACGCACCGCTTCTGGATCTCGCCGGCTCGGTGGGCCGTAACCACCGCCGCCGCCGGTAGCGACCGTTATGATCGTCCCAGCCTTCAACGGCTTGGCGTTGACCTTGAGCAAGCGCTCCTCGCGCCCATCCGGCGGCTGAATCGCGACTTCCGGCCCTTGACCCGCTTCGCCGCCTGAAAGGCCCCAAGCAGGGGTCGTGGAGCGTTCGAACCACAGAGAAATGTTGGCATCGTTCGTCAGTTGATACTGCCGGACTGTCCCGTTTCCGCCACGGTACTGACCCGCGCCTCCACTGTCGGCGCGGATGCCGTATTTGAGAATCCGAGCCGGATACTTGTGCTCGAAGATCTCTACCGGCAAGTCGCGGAAGCTGCCGTTGACCTCGTTGATCAGGGAATCTTGGCCATCGCCCGATGACCATGCGCCCCAGCCTCCGGTGGTTGCTTCGACAACCAGGAAGCGCTCATTTGTGCGGTCGTCGAACCCGTTAAAGGAGATGACCATTGAATCCCCGTAGTGCGCTGCGGCGACTTGGTCGGGCAAGGCCGGTGCCATCGCTTTGAGGAAGAGGTCAATCAGAAGACCTAGGGACGAGAAATACCAGGCGCAGGCGGCTGGCTCTTGGGCATTGAAGATTGAATTGGGCGGAGCGGCAACCTTAAGAGTGTGGAAGGTGCCGCCGTCAACCGGCCGGCCGGGATTGATGAGGAGCTTGAAGGCCAAGCGCGCGGCGGAGATGGTCTGGGTAAAGCCGCAGTTGACCGAGCCGCGGGTCTGCGCGGCTGATCCCTCAAGGTCGAGACTTATAGTATCGCCATCAATTAGGACAGAAAGCTTGACCGGCACTGGTTCGACACCTGCGCCATCGTTGTCCAGACAACCTTCCGCGGTATAGCGACCATTCGGTATGGCCGCGACTGCTTCGCGCTCCAGCCGTTCGGATTGAGCAAAGATGTCCCGCTTTGCGGCTTGGACGGTGTCATAACCGAACCGATCCAATAGCGCGCGCAACCGCTGTTCTCCGGTCTGGCCTGCGGCGATTTGTGCGTGTAGGTCTCCAATCAGCGTCGCTCCGAAGCGGCTGTTGCGGCGCAGGAAGTCCAGAATCTCGGTGCGCGGCTCGCCACCGGCATAGACCTTCGTTGGGGCCCAGCGCATGCCCTCTTGATAGATTTCGGTCGAATCGATCGATAGGCTCGTGTCTTTACCACCTACATCGAGCCAGTGTGCCCTGGAGGTAGCGAACCCGACCCGTTGACCACGCCAGAAGATGGGCTGAATTACAGTCACATCGTTGAGGTGTGTACCAGCGATGTAGGAATCGTTGAGAAAGACCACGTCGCCTTCCTGGAAATAGTCCCATCCGTGCATCTGGGCGGTCGCTTGGACGCACAGGGATAGGTTGCCCAGGAATAGGGGGACGCCTAGCGACTGGCCTAGAACCTCGCCGTCCTGATCCAGCAGTGCGACAGCGCAGTCCTTGCCCTCGTAGATCAACGGGCTGTAGGCGCTACGAATGAGAGCCGCGTTCATGTCCTCGGCGATAGAGGCAAAGGCGTTGCGAAGAATCTCAGTAGTAATGGGGCTAGCCCCGATGACGCGAGCGTCCATGGTCAGGCTTCCTTCTGGATCAGAATATTGCCCCAGTCGTCGAGTTGAAAAGTGTAGCCCGGCGGGACAAAGGTGGTGGCGCTCTCTTCCTCGATCACGGCCGGACCGAGGTAGCGGGTCTGATCGGTGAAGAGGGCGCGGTTGTAGACCTTCGCGCGCATGGCTTGGCTGACGAAGACAATGTCTCGCTCTCCGATCTGCGGCGAACGTGCCTGAGGTGTGAAGGCGAAACCCTGCCGCGCACGCGCAAGCCGGCCAATTGCAGCTAAGCGAAGATTAACGAACTCGACCGGATTTTGCGATTGAGCGTGGCCGAACCGGCGCTCGTGTGCAATGTGAAAGGCTTTCAAGATGTCGGCGATGGCGCTGGCGCGCCCGAATGGGATGCTCAGCGTGTACTCTTGGCCTACATAGCGAAGGTCTGCGGATAAAGCGAACGTCATCTGATCGGCAGGCACATGCTCCTGCTCAAGAAGCTCGCGCCCCTGCGCCTGAAGTGCTTCGCAGGTCGCCAGCATCGCCTGCGGATCGACCTGGTCGGCCATCGTGAAGAAGCTGACCGAAAAGTCCGACCGGATGTCGCTCCTCAACATGCCCCAGGCTGAGAACGTCCCCGGAAAGCGCGGGATCAGAATCTCGCGAATATCGAGTTCGAAGGCCAGCTCTGCCGCATTCATCGGCCCGGCACCGCCGTACGCGACCAGAGTGAACGATCGTGGATCGATGCCTTTTTCCACCGTGATTGTGCGCATGGCATCGGCCATCTTGGCATTGCTGATTGCTAGAATTCCCTCGGCCAATTCGAGATTGCTCATACCGAGCGGCCCCGCCAGCTTGGCAATAGCTACCGCCGTAGCCGTGGCGTCCAACGACATCCGCCCACCCAGCAACGAATTGGTTGCCAGGCGGCCCAGAAAGAGATTGGCGTCGGTGACAGTGGGTTCGGTGCCGCCGCGCCCGTAACAGGCCGGTCCGGGCTGCGAGCCGGCGCTTTTGGGACCGACCCTGAGACCACCGGCTTCAATCCAGGCGATCGAGCCGCCCCCGGTACCGATCGTGGGGATATCGACAACTGACATCAGTAGCGGCAGGCCCTCAAGGGCGGTCTCTGTGGAGAGTTGTGGCTCTCCATCGACGACGAGGGTCAGATCGAAGGAGGTGCCGCCCATGTCGACGCCCAGAAGATTCTGGCGACCGGTGTCCTTGGCGAGTTGCACGCAACCAATTGCCCCGCCGACCGGACCCGACAGCAGCGTCGAGATTGGCTGGTCGCGCGCAATGCGGTCGGTCATCACTCCACCGCTGGAGCGCATGACGTGAATGGTCTTGTCCATGCCGGCTGAGCTGAGTTCAGACCGCAAGGTCTTCAAATAGAGTTCAACCACTGGGGCGACGTAGGCGTCCATGACAACGGAAGACGCTCGCTCGTACTCACGCCATTCGCGGGCGATGTCGCTGGAGAGAGATATGGAGACGCCGGGTAGGGCTTCGCCTAGCACGGCCTTGGCGCGCTGCTCATGACTCTGGTTAGTGAAGGCGTGCAGGAAGCAGATGGCGATGGCCGGAATGCCTTGTGCCCTTACTACCTCGATCACCGTTTGAAGATCAGCCTCATTGAGCGGCTCGATCACCGAGCCGTCCCAAGCAAGACGCTCGCGGATTTCGTAGACGTCGCGGCGCGGAACGAGTTGTGCGGGCTTGCGGTACTGCAATTGGTAGAGGTGGGTGCGGTGGCCGCGGGCGATGGTGTAGCTGTCTGAAATGCCAGCGGTCATCAGGAGTAGGGTACGGGCGCCGCGGCGCTCGAGAAAGGCATTTAGCCCGACCGTCGTGCCGTGAACGAAGAAGTCGATCTCGCCAAGCGAAGAAGGCCCGGCGGCCAGCCCGTCTAAAACCCCGCGCGAGGGATTTTGGGGAGTAGTAGGAACCTTGCCGATACGTGTGGCGCCGGTTTCATCCTCAAAGACGAAATCAGTAAAGGTTCCGCCGATATCCGCGGACACACGATATTTGGTCATGATAATTCTGCCTCGATATTTTCCGAACTGATGAGTATTTCGGAGATCGAATATTCATAGTCTCCGAGTTTCTTGATATTTTCGAGTAAACCGGCTTGGACCTCGGGTGCGTAGAATGCGCGCTCGAATGCAGCCATGTTTGGCCATTCCAGGATCATCACAAACCGGAATCGGGGAACGGCGCTGTCAGGCCAGGCCTTCACAATCCGGCCGAAGTCGGTGCGCAGCATTAGGGGCAGAGCGGCGTTAGACCGCTGATGGGGTCCAAGCCTCCATTCAAGGAATGTGGCCTCGTCTGCGCCATCAGGCAGATTGTACATGACTACTAGGCGGATCATCTTTTCTCGTTTTCAACAGATTACTGTTCCGGCGACTGGGCGCGTATTGATCGACGAGACCTGATCCCTGACCATTGCCACTGACGCCGACCCCGCGAGATGCCCTCCAGTGGGTTGCCGGCGGCGACCTCGAAATTCGCTAAGGAGATGAATTCCCCCGGCGCTCACAGCAACACGCATAACCAGACACACCATATAATTTCTAAACTATCTATATACCCTCTATGAGGGTATTTCCGGCCTGAGAATCGGCTATCGATCATGTGCATATTGGCTATATCAAATAATTAAATATGTCAAAAATTAATTGACATCAAAAATTTTGACGGTAATTCTTTCGTGGGGCGATGCAGCAATGTGCTTCCGCGCCGCCAAATTGGTCAGCTGGGGAATACATTTCATGGGGAGTTATCATATGAAGACGCGACTTAAGGGCAGCGCTTCACTTGCCGCGTTGCTCATCGGCATGTGTTTGATGCCGGCTGGTGCGTACGCACAAGCATCTAAAGAAAAGAATGATATCGCTTCGTCCGTCGAGGAAGAAATCGTCGTCACGGCGCGTTCGCGCGAAGAAAAGCTTCAGGACTCGCCCGTGGCGGTTACTGCCATCACGGAAAAGTCCATCGAGCGCGCGAATATCACCAGGCCGACAGACTTCCTTCAGATGATTCCGAACATGACGATCGCGGATTCGCAGGATGCGGGTACAGTATCAATCAACGTCCGTGGTATCGGTGAAATTCGCAACGGCGAAACACCCGTCGCGATCTCGATCGATGGAGTGCTGCTGTCTAGCCCGCTTCAATTCAAGCAAGATTTGTTCGACATACAGCAGATCGAAGTGCTGCGTGGTCCTCAAGGTGCGCTTTATGGCCGCAATGCTATAGCGGGCGCTATCAACATCACCACGAAGAAACCGAGTAACGATCTCTCCGGGAACTTTAAGGGCGGTTATGGCAACGGCGACGCGTTCAACGCCTTAGCTGCCGTCAGCGGTGCCCTGATCGATGACAAGTTGTTCGTTCGGGCGAGCCTCAACCATTCCAAAACTGATGGATACATTCGGAACACCTTCGTTAATAAGAACGTCGATTGGAGCGAGGACACTTCCGCCCGTCTGCGTTTAAACTGGGATGCAACGGATAACTTTGCCGTCGATTTACGCGGTTTCTACTCTAAACATCGCGGCGGGGCGGCTTACTTCGTGCGTCCATTACTGCAGGCATCGGGACGTCCCTTCATCGACCCGGCGGCCAGCGTCGACGTCGCTAACAACATTATCTCGCCGACATCGAACAATCTCGGCTTTGATGATCGTCAACTTCTCGACTTCTCGCTGAAGATGGATCTTCAAACGAGTATCGGTGTAGTTAGTTCGACGACGGCCTACAACTCCGTTGATCTCACTGTAGGCTTCGACGGCTACGACTATTCGAACAACCAGAGGTGCTATCTATTTGGTTTCAGCGCCGTCTCCGACGGCCTCGCGGCCTGCAACAATCCGCGCACGTTCGCGCTGGGCCCCAGCGGCGATCCCAATGGTGCGGATGTACAGTTCGCGGCTCCGTTTAACACGACATTCCAACGCAACGAGGTTAGAAACTGGAGTCAGGAAGTCCGGCTGACCTCACCGTCTACAGACCGTCTGCGCTATATTTTCGGGGCCTATTTCCTACTGCCGGACCGTTCGCTGACGACCGGAACCAATACCGATCGCGGCTTCGGTATCGTGCCTGCGCTTAATTTTGATCCGAATTCGGCCAATCCGACGTCGCGTTACTTTGCTGAAGTGAACGATGACAGCGCTTGGGCGGTGTTCGGCCAATTGAATTATGATCTGACAGACACGATCGAAGCGTCCTTCTCAGGCCGTTTCGACCGCGATCACCGCAAGCAAACTGATCCACGGGTTGCACCTTTTCGCGTAGACGGCTTTGGCATTCCCTTAACCGGGTCTGCGATCCGAGAAGCGACCTTCCAGAAGTTCCAGCCTAAGGCCACTGTGCGCTGGAAGCCCGAAGAAGATCTGCAAATCTACGGCACGTTTGGCCAAGGATTCCGGTCAGGTGGCTTTAACTCACCTGGTACCGAAATCTCGCCGCTGACCGGCACCAAGGTGGCGGACTCCATCTACAAAAAGGAAGTTGCAACCAGCTATGAGTTGGGCGCGAAGAGCAGCCTTTTTGACCGAATGCTAACGTTAAATGGCGCGGTGTTTTACACACGGGCGGACAACCTGCAGTCCTTCAACTTCAACGGTCTCGTCAATGCGCAGATTGTGAACAACATTGACAAGGTCGATATCATGGGCGCCGAGTTGGAATGGACCCTGCGACCGGCTTCCAATTTCAAGTTATTTGGTAGCATTGGTTACACCGATGCCGAAATCAAAGCCTATGCGGCAAGTCCGGCTGCGGTAGGTAATCAGGTTCCCTATACCACCAAGCTGACAGTTACTTCTGGGTTTGAGTATGATGCTCCGCTCACCACCGACTTGGCGGTGGTGCTGCGCACCGATTGGCAGCGGCGTGGCAAGACCTATTTCCATGAAGGTGGTACATTCGTTGGCGTTCCGGTCCGCAATGCTATCAACTTCGTCAATAGCCGGGTCGCACTCGAACATTCAAAGGGATGGACTCTCGCAGTCTGGGGCAAGAACCTTCTCAATGAACGCTATTATGAGGAGGTCGTCGCACCTGACTATAACTATCAGGGGCGACCGCGGACATATGGCATAGAGTTGTCCGCAAAGTTCTAATGGCTCTCCAAGAACCCGTCCTTCACGCTTGTGGGGGACGGGTTCGAGGCAAAAGCAAGTAATAAAACCGGAGAAGTAAACAATGCACTTCCTTGCCTCGAAGAGGAAAGCCAGGAAGATCGCGATCGGCGGGCGAATCAAAAGTCGGCGTCAAGAACTTGGCCTGACATTGCAGGCCCTTGCAGAAGCCAGCGGCCTATCCGCTCCATTCCTTTCCCAGGCCGAGCGAAACCAAACAGTGCCTTCACTCGTCTCATTGTCCGCGCTTGCGAGTGCGCTCAATGTTGAGATCGGTTACTTCATGGAAGTGCCGAAGGACGACAATATCGTCCACAGAGCAGAGGCCCC
The DNA here is from genome assembly GCA_019752235.1 of Rhodospirillaceae bacterium. GTDB lineage: Bacteria > Pseudomonadota > Alphaproteobacteria > Rhodospirillales > Rhodospirillaceae > SHVO01. Next base: position 23,171 of record JAIEMI010000055.1, on the reverse strand, counting down.
TGAATTCATCGATTTGGACTCACCTGTTATCTATCATCAGCTGAGTTCTATGCTGCCCGGTCAGATGATGGATGCCATCCTCATGACCATACCGCCGGGCCATAGATTCCCGGTCGACCAGCGCGAAGGCGAGGATTTCTTGTATATCGTCGAAGGAGAAATGGTCTCACACGTCGGTGAAGTTAAGGTTGTTCTGAAACGCGGCGACAGTATGCACTTTCGCTCGCAAACACCGCACAGTGCGTGGAACGAATCAGATCGTGATGTCGTGCTTCTTTATGTTGGAACGCCAACGATATTCGGTAAACGGTCGTGAGCGCGGATTAGTCACGCGCGCTCTATCTATGAACGCTGCGAGCAGATCTCGCCAAGTCCGGCGTGAACAAGACGGTTCATGTGATGGGGTCGAGTTGCGGCGTGATGACTGACAGCAATTCCGATTGAGAAGCTTATCGCGACACTGATGTCCGGTCCAGTCGGAATTGACATTCACTAAAATCAAAATTGAAGGGAGCGGTCATGGCGAAGGTTGTCCAATTTCATGAGCTCGGCGAGCCGGAGGTTCTGAAAATAGAAGAATGGGAGGCACCGGCGCTTCAGCCTGGTGAAGTCTTAATGGACGTTGCAGCTTTTGCACTAAACCGGGCGGACGTTCTGTTCTTTCAGGGCTTGCACTACAGCCTACCCACACTTCCTTCTCGCCTCGGATCGGAGGCGTCTGGGACCATCTTGGCCGTCGGTGAAGGGGTAAAGCGATTTGCCGTGGGTGACAAGGTTTCAACAATCCCTTTCGCCAATGCGCGATATGGCGTGCACGGAGAGCAAGCGGTTATGCATCAGGATTTTCTGGCGCCATGGCCCGATGAACTCTCTGCGGTCGAAGCTACCTCGATCTGGATGCAGTATCTCACTGCATATTATCCGGTCGTGAGCATTGGAAAATCGGGGGCGGGGGATTTTGTCCTCATCACAGCCGCTAGTTCGAGCGCTGGGCTTGGCGCAATTGAAATTGCACGGGCTTCAGGTGCGTGCGTAATTGCTACTACCCGCTCGGGTTCGAAATCCGATGCAATCATGGAGGCTGGCGCTCATCATGTCATCGCCACCGAGAAAGAAGATGTGGCTGCCCGAATCTTGGAGATCAGTGAGGGAAAGGGCGTGCGCGTGATCTATGACCCTGTCGGCGGTTCTTTGTATGACCGCTACCTCGATGCGCTCGCAGAAGATGCCATCGTATTTCTTTACGGCTTGCTTGATGGCGAACCAGCTAAGGTAGACGTGGTCAAGATGGTTCGGAAGAATGCGATCATCTACCCATATTCGATGTTCAATGAAGTGCGACATCGCGATCGCCTTGAAAAGGCGATGTCATATATACTTGAACGATTGAAAGATGGACGCTTCAAACCTCGAGTTAACGATCGCGTCTTTACAATGGAAAACGCTATCGACGCTTACCGGTACATGCTTTCGGGCGAGCAAATCGGCAAGATCGTGGTGCAGGTCGGGGAGTAAAACAATTAGCGACAGTCAGCGCCGATCAAAATTTCGCGCTCGGCGGTAACCAAGCTAGCGGTGCGGGATTTTGTCAGATGGCTACAGCCTATTATGAGCAGTGAAGTCATGCGTGATGACAGGGACGGCCGATAGTTTAGACGCGTGTGGAGAATGCCAATTGGATTTGCTTTCTCCTACGGCGCCTGATGACGTAAATGGCGCAGCTTTCCGCCTAGGGCTAACCTCCATTAAAGCGTGTTTTACAATGGACTGGCGCGAAGGCCCGATTCTCAGCACTGCTCTTAAAGACCAAGTACAACGGCGTGAACGACATATTTTCTGACCGCGTAATACACCGGCGGCGGACTCCTGCCTTAACGCAGTCAGGCCCCATCTCCGAGGAGCTGGACCGAGCGCCGAAAAAGACCCGCCAAAGTACGGTGGTCGAGCGGTGATTGGGTGCGACAAAACCCGAATGAAACCCTAGCAAGCAGGTTACGGTTTGCGATTACCCGGATTGGTGGCTGGAGATCGAGTATGGTGGCGTTGGGCTGCCGTACCGGAAGTTTGACAAGCTTCAGCGGGTCAATCGGGCTGCCATCGTGGAAAATAAGCGCCTCGGCGCGGTTTTAGCCTGGGTGGCCGACACGCAGGCGGCGCGCACCGAAGAACGCAGCCGCCGGTGTCCACGCCGGCGCGGCCAGAGCGGGCACATGTTCGCCGTGCCCAAAGTCACCAATCATCCCTAGAAACTGAGCGGCTTCGCCGCGAAGACCTTTAAGTTTCCATGGGGCGCTGGGGGCTTTGACTCTTGGTGGGTCCGCCCCCGCGCCCCAGAGGGCGCCATTTCTATCTGGTTCTCACTGAGACATCTCTAACTGGGTTTGACATGCTTAAGGCGTGCGAGAATTTGACGCTTACGTTGAGCGTACAGAGCGGCGGGTCAATTCCCTGATAATTCCCTGTTCCGGGATCCAATATCGTCGACTGCGTGGTGGGTGAGGAGGCGGATTTGCGCAGAGAAATTGCGATTTCGCCGCTGGGTGGACAGTGGACCCAGTCATTTTTCCCTGAAAAATACCCTGTTAGCTGGGAAAATCGGCTCCGCGCCGCAGCTTCAGCACATACGGATTGTGCACACCGCCACGCTGTTTTTTTGTGTGCAATATCAGTCACTTAGAAGTCGCGGACGTGGCCGCAAAAACGCTCGTTCTCCGTCTCCGGAGACTCTTTTAGTGCGCCGCCTCGGCGTGTTTCCACCCCGCAGTCTCCCGCAAAATTTCCGGCGGTTCCCTCGTCTCCAGACGCTGTGTGCCCGAGCATGCAGTCGCGCGTCTCCAGGAACGGAGATGTCGCGGTGACGGCACTCTGAAGGATGCCAGCGTCTTGCGTGCGCGCAGGGCATTGTAAAGCTCGGTGCTAGGTGTTTCGTCCAAGGTTTTGATGGTGCATTATTTTCCCAGGAATGGAGCGATGCACGCGGGTAGCCGTTAGCTTAATTGTCGTCACGGCGGTTATTGGGGTTTAGGCTGTCGAGAGAAGATTACTTGGTCTCTATAGGCGACCTCAAGCTTGTCGCAACAATCGAGTACCTTTAGCGGGTCGATCACCTAACCTTCGGTCAGTTAAGTTGATCACCACCGGTCAAAAGTTAGGTGGATCAGTCCAGCGTCTGGCTTAATACTTTCCGGGGGGAGTAGAAGTCATGAACGGCGTCGAAGCGGCTTTCCTTGCCACATGACGGACGGCATACGGACATCAAAGTGTTCGATCGTAAGCTCCAGAATTGAACCTCGATTGGGACGCGATAGTCTACTTTGTCAAGCTATTGGCAGATGGACAAAGGTTAACCACGATAGAGTGGTGAAATCAGCATGACCGGCCTGCACGCAAATCCGCCGACCATTTCTCTGTCAATTATGGTTGATCGTGAAACGCTTTGTGGGAAAGGCCGAGGCATATTCTTTGGGCAGGCTGATTCAATCCAGCCCACTGATGTGAATTTGATGGCCCGCAATGCTCGCGGCATCATAAGCGCTGCCATCTCGGCAACGCGTGCCTATCAACTCGGGCTCCCGCCACTGACTAATTCCAGTCGAAGACGTGAAATGCCTCCGTATATTGTCAGTGTTGAGGCCGCAGCGTGCGCCGAAACGGGGATTTCAGCCGATGAACGGGCGCTTACTTTGCGCACACTAGGATCGCCAGCGGCCTTATCGGAAGACCTCGTTACGCCGGGGCATATTATGCCAATCATAGTGCCGGAGGAAATTGGAGCAGACTCATCGCTTGCGGCAGTGGCATTCCATTATGCTAAGCGGCGTGGGGACGCGCTTGCGATAGCTTGGTGTGACGTCCTGGACGAGACCGGCGACGTAGCTTCATCTCTTTACTGTACTGAACTTGCGCGATCGCTCAAATTGCCGGTTCTGGTTAGAATTTCCAACACCGTTACTGATTATCTCTCGTTGTTGCGAAGTGGCGAGGAGCCCCAGATAATTGTCATGGCTGGTGGGCTCGATATTGCACAGTTCGCGTGAGGTCGAAGTATGGCTAGCGCCCGGCATCAACCCCGAAGAAATGGGGTCAAGCTTTCGAGTAGCGTATTAGCTACTAAGTTAACTCCGCCTCGTATCAGGCCATCTGATACTGTGCCACGCGTTCAGTTGTTCGAGAAATTGTCTCAGTCCCTTGATGTCGCTCTTACTCTCGTCATGGCTCCCGCAGGCTATGGAAAAACGACCACCTTGTGTGATTGGTGGCTCAACATCAAAGTCGACCGTTCCTTTAGCTGCTGGCTAACTGTAGATGAGAGCGACAACGACCCGATTCAATTCGTCAATCATCTTGTTTCCTCAATCAATTACAATATCCCTGAATTAAATAATCAAATTCAATCGGCAATCGAATTTCGCGCCGATATGAATGCGCATTCCGTCTGCGTTGAGATAATCAATGTACTCGAAAGATTAGCTCTCGATGTTGTGGTGCTGATTGATGATTTACACGCCATTACCAGCCAGCAAGTACTGGATATGATCGGTTTTATGGCGAATGCCGGCAGCAAACGCTTACATTTGGTGCTCGGCTCGCGAACTCATCCACACTTTCGTATCGCAAAACTACGCGCGCTTGGCGAGGTCATGGTAATCGGCGCTTCGGAACTTAGATTTAGCATTTCCGAAGCGCACGACTTTTTCGTACGCAACGGATTGCTGTCACTGGATGCCGACTTTGTGGATACGATTGTCCGAAGCGTCGAGGGGTGGCCTGCCGGTTTGAAGTTGATGGCGCTATCTTTGGTTAATCAGGCAGCAGGTCAAGTTAAGCACAAGGTCTTCGGCCCTGAAACTGGAGTGGAAGAATTTCTACGGGACGAAGTCCTTGACCACTTGCCAAAGCCTGTTCTCAGTTTTGTTCAAGAGGCCGCCATTCTTGGTGAGATTTCCGCCGAACTATGTGACCACGTTATGAGCCGCAGTGACAGTTCGACGCTACTAGCGGATTTGGAAGCTAGGCAGTTATTTCTTTCCAGGGTTGGCCAGCCCGGCTGGTTTCGATTCCATCAGCTATTCGCAGATGCAGTCGTAGCGATCGGCGGGCATAAGCTATCTGAGCGAAGGGCGGATCTGCATCAACGAGCGGCGGCCTGGTTTGAAGATAGAGATTTATTGGTCCATGCGTTAAGGCACGCCTTCGCATCCGGTAACCCGGTATTTTCCGTCGAAGTATTAGAGCGCGTTGCATCTACACTCATCCAATCCGGCCGCGGCGCGACTCTTTCACGCTATCTAGAAATGCTTCCGGTGGAGCTACTTAAAGACCATCCACATTTGTTACTCGAATATGTTTACTCGCTCACCCTCACGTGGAGATTTAGTGACGCCCGGCGCTTCTTAAACGAAGTTCGGGCAAATTGCGTAAATCCCAAGCGCATTCAGCAATGGAGGAAATCCGGTTTTAACGTAAATAAAATCCAACGCAAATTGACTTATTGCGACATGCAGATTGCGATTCTAAGCGATGATATGCCCAGAGCCGAGGGGCTGGCGAGGCAATGGCCAACTATGGAGGGCGGTTATTCTCCGTTTGAAGACGCCGTATCCCAAACCTCGCTTATCTACGCTGAGAGAGAACAATTTAACTGTCGCAACTTAGCGGCCGCTGGTCGGGCGCGCGAAATTCTCACAAGTCATGACAATCGGTGGGGCACGATCTGGCACGACTGTATTGTAGGCTCGGGATATTCCCAAATAGGGAATTTAGATAAGGCGCAGGCTATTTTTGCGGCTGCATTTGATACGGCTGTTGATGTCGTTGGAAGATCGAATCCCACGACTGCTCTCCCGGCCCTACACCTTGCAGAGCTTCTATATGAGCGGAATGATATAGAAACTTCAAAGGCACTCGTCGATGAATTCTTGCCCTTAGCAACACAAACTGGTCTCGTCGATCAATTGGTTGCTGGATACCAGACCAGAGTGAGAATTGCCGCATTGAGCTCAACTGCGGAAGCTCTACAAGCGTTAGACGAAGGACAAGAAATCGCAATCTCACGCCAATTTGAGCGACTGAATGCGTTTCTGGTCGCTGATCGTGTCAGAATACTTTCCGGAACTGGTGACTATGGCGAAGTCAGACGAATAGGTCTGCTCTACAATCTTTCGACTGACCCCGACAACCACCCACTCGGTCGGGGAGTTACAACGGCTTCGGCGGCGCGGGCGTTTGCCGCAGGCCAAATAGCGCTGATTCAAAATGATCTCGGGGCAGCAGAAAAGCTTTTGCGCCGCTGGTTGAGATTTCTCGAAGATAACCAGAATGTTCGTTTCGGGATTCGTTTTGCTGTCCTCTTGTCACATGTTCAGATTTTATTGGGGGACCAAAAGGCCGCGCACAGGTCTCTGCGTCTCGCGCTACAAATGGGCTTGAAGGGACAATTTTTGCGGTCATTTGCGGACGCGAACCCCGCTGTTAGGGCTCAAATGGAGCAGATGGAGATTTTACCTATAGGGGTCGATGCGGGGCTAGCAGTTTATCACCAGGCAGTCCTGCGCGTGATGGGTAGCGACATTCGTGAACGCGTTATTCATAAGGTGGATTTGAGCGAGATAGGTGGACAGTACGCTTCCCTTAACAATCGCGAGTCTGAGGTGCTTCTTATGATCTCGAGCGGTATGACGAATAATCAAATAGCTAGCGAGACGGGGCTCACTTTAGGTACCGTAAAATGGTATCTTCAGCAGATATATGCAAAATTGGGTGTTAATCGCCGGTCTGAAGCTGTATTTAAGGCGCGACAGCTGGGGTTAATGGTTTGATCAAATTCGCTGGTGAGAACACGACTCTCATCTGAGCGGCAAGTTCCGGCTCAGAGAAATCCAGTAACGCGTCGTTTCCATCAATCCACTGAAACTGATGCGATATTCGGCTGATTTTCCACGTCCCCTCGATGCGCTGGAATAGGTTTTCATACCACCCGTATTGCGTATTTGTTGCTCCGCCCCGGTCTGTCGCTTTCCAGTGCCGTGCCACCATGTACATCGTTGTATCGGCGTGATCCCCGTTAATAACGCAAGAAAAGTTAGAGTATTGGTGGTGCCTTTTGACGGGGCCTAGCGCAAGGGAAGCAAACCGTACCCATTCATCCGCATTAACTTCCACCTCCGCAAAGCCAGTTAAGCGCTCAAAGTCTATTCTAATGCGGTCGGCTAGGCAGGCTCGGTAGAGATGCCAATCCCCGCGGTCAAGAGCTTTGCCAAAATCAAGCATGACCCGCTCAATTTCTCCTCGATCCCACAGTGTTTGCAGGCGTTCCGCTTCAGGCGTCATCTTGTGGTATCCATCAACGGATAGTCGGTGTAGCCGAGTTCGAGAGGCTGCCCTGGAATTGCGTAGAGGTATGCAAAATTTGGTTCCGACAGAGGAAAATTATTTTGAAATCTTTCAACGAGATCGGGATTGGCTATGAACGGTTGTCCGAACGATACGAGATTGGCCGAACCAGATCGAACTATGTCCTCACCGCGCGCTTGATCGAAACCGCCATTAGCAATAATTGTCCCCCGGTAATGCTCTCGAGAAAATCTTGTGATGTTTTTTATCGTAACGCCTGAAGCGTGGTCGGTCGGCAGCGCCTCCATCATGTGGAGATATGCGAGATCTGTGTCGTTGAGTGCGTCTAATAAAAACGAAAAAAGCCCCACGGGGTCAGAGTCTGACATGCTGTGGGCTCTACTACTTGGAGAAAGTTTTAGTCCAACGTTCCGTCCGAATTCCTGCTGTACTGCGCTGAGCACCCCCAGCAGAAACCTTGTACGGTTTTCGTAGTTCCCACCATATGCATCAGTGCGCTTATTGCTGCCATCCTGGAGGAATTGGTCGATTAAATAACCAAAGGCACCATGAATCTCGACGCCATCGAACTGCGCCTTTCGCGCACGTTCTGCGGCCCTTCCGAACGCTCGTGTCAGGTCACGTATCTCATCCAATGCAAGAGCGCGAGGCGCAGAGGCCGGCTTTTTGCCCAGGGCCGTGTGTAGCTCTGTATTTGCGGGTACCGCACTGGGGGCCAGAGGAGCCATGTTGTCTGGCATGAGGGTAGTGTGCGCAACTCTTCCACTGTGCCAAAGCTGGAGATAAATGCGGCCACCGCTTTCGTGTACAGACTCCGTAATCCGTCTCCACGGGTCAATAAAACGGTCGTGAAACATCCCCGGCGCGCCGATATATGCCGCGCTTGTGGCCGATACCATGGTGCATTCGGTGATGATCAGCCCGGCACTTGCGCGTTGTTTGTAGTAATTCGCCATCGCCTGTGACGGCATGTTGTCGGGCGCGCGCAAGCGAGTCATCGGCGCCATGACTATCCGGTTGGCCAGTGTAACGCTGCCGAGGTCTACGGGAGATAAAAGCGGGCTATCGTTCATCTGTCCTATCCTGCTTTCCAGATGTCTAACACGACTGAAGCCCCTAACGACCTTTCGAAAGATAGGTTCGGTCCCCCCTATGGCCTGCAATGGTGGGCGCGAAGTTTCCGGGTTGTGGGGTGAACAAATGTCCGTTGAAATCTTTTGCGCCGGGTTTCTTAGTTTGATGCTTTTTGCGCTGGGATTGGCGGTCTCGATTGAAAGGGGCCGGAAAAATTACCTGACCGGCACGCCGGCAGATTCGACCGAAGTTCTTTATAAACTCATCCGCGCCCACTCTAACGCTTCCGAGTACCTGCCTATTCTCTTGGGTCTCTTTCTGTATTTCGCGCTGACGGCAAGTTCGCAGACGATTCGATATATAATAGTTGCGACCACGTTCGCTCGAGTGCTCCACGCCGCAGCTCTCATCCTTGGTGGTGACTTACGCCGTTTTAATGGAATGCGCTTCGTTGGGGGCTTGGGAACATATATGGGAGGAGGACTGCTTGGCGCGGCCCTCATCCTTAGAGCATTTAAAGCGGCTTAAATTGCCGTATAGCCGCCATCAACTGAAATGTTCGCCCCCAGCATGAAGGACGCCTTATCAGAAAGCATCCACGCGGCAGCGGCAGCAATTTCGCCGGCTTGTCCCAATCGACCGATGGGGTGCCGCGCGACAAGCATGTCGCGGAGATCCGGATATTGCTCCATCTGATTTTGCATCATAGGTGTTTCTATGACCCCCGGAGACAGGGCATTCACCCTTATTCCATAACGTCCATAGTCCAGTGCGGCAGCCCGGGTTAAACCTAGAACCCCCGCCTTAGCTGCGCAGTATCCAGCCATACCAAACTGCCCAACTTGGCTGAGGCCTGAGGCGTTGTTGACTATTGAACCGCAGCCATTCTTGAGCATGGCTGGGATTTGAAAGCGCATACAATTCCACACGCCCTTGAGATTGATAGCGATAACCTCATCAAAGGCTTGCTCGGGGTAGTCGGCGGCGGATGCTATGGGTCCGTCGATGCCTGCGTTATTGAAGGCTCCGTCGAGTCGGCCAAACTTCGACAAGGCAAATTCGACCAATGCCTTCGCGTCATCACCTTTAGATACGTCCGCAACTATTGAGGCGGCTCGAGCCCCACCGCTGGCAATGCGTTCGGTCACGGCTTTGAGCGTGCCTCCGTTGCGACCGCAGAGAATAACCGCAGCGCCCTCGCGTGCGAACACCTCCGCCGATGCCTCGCCGATGCCTCCCCCAGCGCCGGTTACGATGATAACTTTACCGTCGAGCAGTGCAGTCATGGACGAATCTCCAGTTGTGCTTCGACCATAGTAACAATTCAGCGCCTTTCAAAGGCACCTATCTTTCAGCAGGCGTTCTTCAAGCAGATTCATGCGATGAGGCGATGGTACTCAAGTGAGGGAGCCTCCATGGTTGATTGCCGCGTTATAGCGTCCGGCCTGCGCTTTCCAGAAGGCCCAATATATTTAGCGGATGGGTCGATTCTAATCGTAGAGATTGCCCGCGGGACGTTGACCAGAGTTACGGCGAGTGGAGTAGTTGAGATCGTTGCCAACTTAGGCGGCGGCCCCAACGGCGCTGCGATCGGTCCTGACGGAAAGGTGTATGTTTGTAACAATGGCGGTTTTGAGTGGCACGAAGCCAATGGAATGTTGGTTCCTGGTTTTGCCCCGGACAATTACATCGGCGGAAGTATACAGCAGGTCGATTTGCAAACCGGGGACGTCCGAACGCTTTATACGCATTGCGGAGATGAGCGCCTAAAAGGCCCCAATGATCTAGTCTTTGACGATCAAGGTGGGTTTTGGTTCACGGACAACGGAAAGCGTTACGCACGCACGGAAGATGTTGGATCAGTCTACTATGCGACGATTGATGGGAATTTTATATCTGAACAGGTGTATCCCCGAAGCCACCCCAACGGCATCGCCCTTTCACCCGATGGTAGAACGCTTTATGTCGCTGAAACTATGGTTGGGCGGGTATGGCAATACCCAGTTGTGGCGCCCGGTCAGGTCAATGTGCCGCCCGGCTTGCTAAACTCAGCTGCGTTGCTCTATGGCGCGCCGGGGTTCGATTTATACGACTCTATGGCAGTCGAAGCCTGCGGTAATCTTTGTGTCGGAACCTTGGCGCGTGGCGGCATTACCGTGATTTCTCCCGAAGGTGCTTTTGTCGAGCACGTTCCGCTACCTGATCCCGGGACATCCAATATCGCTTTTGGTGGTCATGACATGAAAATCGCCTACGTCACGCTGTCATGCACCGGTCATCTTGTCGCGATCAACTGGCCGCGTCCTGGATTGCGGTTGAACTTCAACAAGTAGAATCATGAATTCATGAGAAGGCTTACGTAATCAGCTATCGCTAGCGAAGCGGTAAGCCCGGGCGATTCAATCCCAAATAAATTGACCAGGCCGGGTATGCCGTGCTGCGCAGGGCCATCAATGCGAAAGTCGGCAAACTGGCTTCCGGGGCCGCCTAGTTTTGGCCTGATTCCCGTGTAATCTGGATTAAGGCGGCTGACATCGAGGCCCGGATAATAGAGTCTGATCGCTTCCACAAAAGCATCAAAATGCTGATCATCGAAAGTGTAGTCGATACTCGATACCCATCGTACGTCGGGTCCAAATTTTGCTTGTCCACCCATGTCCAGCGTAAGGTGAATGCCGAGGCCGGCATCTTCCGGTAGCGGATATATCAAATGTGAGCAGGGTGCGCGGCCGCTCAGTCTGTAGTAGTGGCCTTTTGCGAAGAATGAACTCGGAACCGCCGTAGGTGGGATACCCCTAATCGATTGAGCAATCTGTTGAGCTGAAAGTCCTGCGGCGTTAATTAGACTTTTAGCGTTAATCCGTATCGGGTCCACGCCGCCAACGTCGAGAAGAAAGCCGTCCGCCTTAACCTCGCCCCGCAGGACAGGCGCTTGTAAGACAACCATCCCACCCGCATTCAGCAAATCTGCCTCAAGGGCTAACATCAAGGAATGGCTGTCAATAATCCCGGTTGACGGCGAAAATAACGCATGCTCGCCGGCGATACACGGCTCCACCTTCGCTAATTCCGTCCGGGATAACCAAACAAGGTCTCTGACGTCGTTTTTAAGGGCGCTCTCGGCTATCCGTGCCAAGGCCGGGAGTTGAGAGGCTTGCCTAGCAACCACCATTTTACCCAGGCGTTTAAAGGGAACGCCACGCCCCTCGCAGTAGGCGTAGAGCTGAGCCTTGCCTGCTCTGCAGAGTCGAGCTTTTAGAGAGCCTGCGGGATAATAAATCCCGGCGTGTATTACTTCGGAGTTTCGGCTGCTCGTCCCACTCCCAATGAGATTTGCAGCCTCCAATACAACCACTTCCCGGCCAGTCTTGCCAAGAGCCGCAGCGCAAGCCAGGCCAATGACGCCGGCGCCAATGACCACGCAGTCTAGTTGTTCAGTCATCTAGGGATGGAGATTACAGCGCAGCCAGCTTGATATGTGAGCAATGCAATACTTGCCCTCTTCCATCGCTCCGCTAAAGGAGAAGAAGCCGTGCACTTGCCCTTCGTAACAAAAGTAAGAAGCACTCACTCCTGCAGCGCGAAGTCGATGTGCATAAGCGCGTCCCTCGTCCATCAGTGGATCAAGATCAGTTGTAATAATGAGGGTGGGCGCTATGCCGGCCAAATCGGGCTCGCGTAACGGGGAAGCCCGAGGATCAAGAACGGCGTTACCAATGTGAAGTGCGATGGTGCTCTTCAATGCCTCATCACTCACGAAATATGCTCGATCGTAGCGGCTAGGGCTTGCCCCCGCCATGTCTAGCATCGGGTAGATGAGCGCTTGTGCCGCTGGTTGGGGGATGCTCTGTCGGCGGGCTTCTTGAGCGATAGCCGCAGCTAAATATCCTCCAGCACTGTCCCCTGCAACCGCGATGCGCTCTTGGTCAATGTCCCACTTCCCACCAGATTCAACCAACCAACGATAAACAGCGAAACAATCCTCGAGCGGGGCTGGAAAGGGATGTTCGGGTGCTAGGCGGTAGCGGGGAACGACTACGATCGCATTGACCTGATGTGCCAGGATGCGGCTGGTGGGGTCAAAGTCCTCCGGAGAAAGCGTTATGCCGCCGCCACCGTGGCAAAACAGGATTACAGGCAATGCACCAACGCTGCCTGTCGGTCTATAAACTAGGCACTCGATGCTCCTTCCTCCGGCCACAATTGTTCTCGGCTCGAAAGTCACCGTCGCGCCTACTTTTGGCTGCATGCTGCGCCAAAGCCGGCTAAACCAAGTGCGTTGTCCCTCAATGTCCGCCGGCGGAGCGGAACCCTGTTTTAGTGCCTCTAAAAAGGCGAGAGCCTGTGGGTGAACAAAACTCATGTCGCCTCCATCTCGGCTGATCGTTCGGTCCGTGCGTGAACCAAAGCGAATCCCATGATCCAACTCGGTAGAGCCCGATAAAATTGATGTTCCAAATGATATGTGCCGCCACCGTGAGCTTCTAATGCCGCGAAAGCAGCCAGCCAATTTCGAACCTCGCTTGCTCCTCTTCCGCCCATTTGTATTACGGCGCCGTCGTCGAGGTTCGCGATGGCCTCGAGATCGCCATCCGTAAGACACTTTAAAATCCACCGATCCCAATCAGGGTTGAGTGAACGCAGGTTTCCCCCACCTTCTCCGTGCTCGCGCCCGGTTTCTGTTACCCAACGAGTGCGCTGCGCAAGGCTCTCGGGTGTCCACGTCGCACCGCTAATCATCCTCTCTTGAACTTCAGGCGCCGAGTTTTCGAATTGGGGCAAGGGAGGATCATGAGAGAGCCCTCCAGAACCTAGATATAGAACTTTCAAATCAGGGTGGTACTTCCGAAAATAGCGTCCAACTGCTTCGCCGAGCGCGCGTGAGCGCCTGACCGGCGGACGAAGATCTCCCCCACAGTTTGTGAACACAGGAATGGTAGGGCAGGTTCCTATGCCGGAGAACAGCTTATCGAGCGCCATCGTGAAACCGTGATCCAGCAAAGCGTCATAAGATGTTGCGATATCGATACCGGATTCGTGTAGGTGGCGCGCCAATGCCCTACCGAGTGTTTCATTGACTAAGATTTCGCCCTGTGACGTATAAAAATCCCCAAGCGCCTTCGCGCGAAGCGCTATTAGAAAGGGCGGCATTAGGCGAAGTGAGAACCCACTATTGTGGTCGTTGCCGAATTGAACAACTAAATCAGGCTTCATTATCTGCGCAGTAGCTTTTGCGCGCGCGAGCTCGATTTTTACCGCGTTTAGTTCAGCCTCCGACAGAAGTTCCTCAACATTCATGAGGCCCCCATGTCCAAGGCAGATAAGTTCCGCCGACATGAAAAATATCCCCGATGTTTTTATCCGAGCAGGAAATCGAGCGAAATGCGGTTGTAGGTCAACGGATCTTCATATTGTGGCCAGTGGCCGCAGTTCTCCATGACGACAAACTTGGAATTTGGAATCCAACCGGCTATTTTCCGACCGATCTCTGGTGAGGCTGTAGGATCTTTCGTCGTCCAGAGCACGAGCGTTGGCGCCGTGATCTTCGACATCTTATCTTCCGTCATCAGATTTCGACGCCGCGGTATCTCTTCTTGTAAGCAGAGTATTTTGGGCATCGCCTCACGCATGGACGGCTGCTCATAGATACGTTGACGGCATGCGACTAGGTCATCTGTGACTTGACCGGGATCGGCCATAAGCCACTCAAGCCTTGCGCGAGTAAAGCGCGCCGGATCCTCTACTGCCGCCATTGTGTTCGTAATGACGGTCTGCATGACCTTCGGAATCATCGTAGCGCCGCCCATGGTATTGAGAATAAGGCGCTCTACCCGTTCAGGATAATCTATGGCGAGTGCAGCGGCGATCCAGCCACCCATAGATTCGCCGCAGATCGACGCCTTGTCGATCCCCATGGCATTCATAAAATCGATCAAATGCTGGCAATAGGCGGGTAGCTCGTAGGCAACGTCGGGCTTATCGGTCCATCCATGCCCGAGATAGTCAAGCGCGATGGTGTTAAAGTGCTTGGCATGAGCTTCGATGTTACGAAGAAATGCCTCAGCGTGCCCACCAGTGCCGTGCAAAAAAAGCAAGACTGGCGCTTCAGTGCGTCCCGATTGAATAAAACGAGTCTTTACGCCGCCGGCATCTATATAGTCTTGGCGGAAGGCTATTCGATGCACGTCGCTCCAGAGGCTTTGATAGGTCATTTTTCCCGCCTCAAGCCGCAGGCCGTCTGTGTATATTTGGACCGATCTTGTCGGTAAAGTTTGGCAGTACTTTTCGCGTCATAAGATCCAAGTGCTTCATCATTTTCGATTGCGGTAGAAGCTCATTGGGGGTGAATAGCCACAGATAATCAATTGGCATTACTTTCAATGCTGCCTCAAGCTGCCTATTTACGGTGTCGGGACTGCCGCAAAACAGCATGCCACGCCTGATAAACTCGGGAATGGTACTTGGAATATCTTTCCAATCTTCTCCGGGCTTCGAGAGCACGGCGTTGAAGCCGAATTGTGCGAAGAAATAGGTCCATTCGAACATCGCCAGCTCGGCGAATTCCATGGCTTCTGCGTCTGTATCCGCCACTATCATGTAGCGCGCGAAGCCAAGCCTTTCTCCGCGCTTGGTTTTGACCCCGGCTCTCTCCCAACCGCGCTGTGCGGCGTCGACCTGCTCAGAAACAATCGCAGGATCACACATGATTCCAATAGGGATCAGGCCGTTGGCGGCGGCCGTTTCGATGGACTTATGGCTAACAGAGAAGGGCTCGAACATTAATGGCCGCTTACGGTTGTACATTGCCGGTGCGACGCCGACTTCGACCAGGTTTCCATGCTCATCAAGGCTGCGGCCACCCATTTCTCTGCTCATGCGTTGGCCGGGCCATGCGGTTTTGGGCGCCGGAATCGTCCAGTATTCGCCCTTGTGAGAGAAAGTGTCGTTGTCCCATGCCTTCAAAATGATCTCGAGATTTTCATAAAAGAGGCGCCTACGGTCGTCATCATATCGCTGTGGATCGGTAATATTATCGGCGAGGCTATAACGATGCTGGGCCATCGTGTTAATCCAGCGCGTTTGAATGCCGCGCGCGAATCCGGCAAAGGCGCGACCCTGAGTCATTTGATCGAGCATAGTGACTTCCGCAGCTACCCGTAGCGGGTCATGGACAGGCAATACGTATCCCAGCGCGCCGAAATGACTGTGCTTGGTTCGTGATCCTAAATAGACCCCAAGCATGGACGGACTGTTAGACAGAGTCATACCTTCGACCGACAAGTGATGCTCGGTAAAACCCATGCCGAAGTACCCAAATTCATCCATGAATTGGGCAATTTCTGTCAGATGTGCGAGCATCGTTTGGTAAAGATCGGTTCGCCTTCCAGCCAAGCCCTTGACCAGTTCCTCGCGTGGTCCAACGGTTGGTGGAATGAAGAATGCGACTTCCATGGAGTCCTCCCGAAGTGTTGGATATGCCATCCGCGGTCGAACGTGAATTCGCCCAAAGTGGCGCGTCCGTTCCGCCTCTGCGTAAGCCTAATTCCATCAAATCCCCGTACGGGCACCCATCTTTCGGACAATGTCTGGCAAAATCCGCGTGCTTCGCTGTCAATGGGAAGGGGAGGACGGGCATTTTGTTACATAGATGATGGATAAAGGGGGCGGAGTGGAAGGCCGTTCGCAATTTATCCAAAAGATAGGCACGGCGCGGCCAAGCCTCATGCTTCTGTAGTGCTGAAGGCGACCACCAAGGGGGAGGACTCTATGACTTTGCATTCCACACCTGAATCAAACCCGTGTTTACGCCGAACGGCGCAGCGCTTGCTGGGCATGAGCCTGACAGCCGTTGTCTTTGCGGCGCTATCCAATCAGACGCTAGCTCAACAAGCGGCCAGCGAGCGCGAAGCGGTCGACAGTGGTGGAATGGCGGAAATTATCGTCACCGCACGTAAGAGAAGTGAGAACCTACAGGAGGTTCCTATCGCGGTGTCGGCGCTGACCGGTGATCAGCTTGCACAGCGCGATATGCAAAGCGTAATGGACCTGTCGTCGGTTATTCCGAATTTCCAAGCTCCAAAGAACACGGTTTCTTTTGCTGCGCCGCAGTTTTACCTGCGTGGTGCGGGACGCGCCAACAACAACTGGAATGCGGAAAACGCCGTCGCGGTTTTTGTCGACGACATATACTTGCAATCCACGGCAGCGGCTTATATCGACATGATTGATTTTGAGCGAGTAGAGGTGCTCAGGGGCCCGCAAGGCACTCTATATGGCCGAAACGCTACTGTAGGCGCGATAAAATTTGTTCCTCGTAAACCAGACCTATACGAAGTCCAGGGTGCGATCAATTTAACAACGGGCAGCCACAACCGATTTGACGCCAAAGGATATCTCAGTGTGCCGATTCTTCAGGAAAAGATCGGTATTAAGTTAGATGCATACAGGACATCAAACGACGGCTTTACGACGCTGGTAGACAATACCAACAACGTGCTCTCGAAGAACATTTCGAAGACCGAACACTATGGTGCTCGTCTTTCATCAGTTTGGAAACTATTTGATAACGCCGAGTTTGAATTGAACGGCGACGTGTTTAAGCAGAACGACGGCGTTAATCTTATGACGCCGATTGTGCCCCCCAATCCAAGCTCCCTAGCTCAACTGCTCTCTAAAAATGGGTCTTCTAATTTTCAGCCGTTATATGGTGTTCGGCGAGGTTCGCTCGAACCCCTTACGGCGCAGGGCGGCTTTGACCGCCGCCCGGGGCATCAATTTGATGGTTACGGCATTGTTTTTAAGGGGACTGTTGATACTGATATAGGAACCTTCAAGTCGATCACCGGCTACCGTCATTATGATGGTCACTACGTGTCGCAGCTCAGTTCAAATGGTAACCGATCGACAATCTTTGGAGTAACGATCGGCAGCACGGTGGATTCTGGAGAAAGCTACAAACAGTTTAGTCAAGAGTTCCAACTCTCGGGTTCAATCGCCGAGAAATTGAAGTACACCGCGGGTCTATATTATTTTAGCAATCAATGGGGACAGTTACAGTACGGCTCAACAATCGGCGTACCCGTAGAGTTCTCGCCCGTTTTCCATCCCGGATATACGGAGCGCTTTGGGGGCTCTTATCAGGACACTTTCCTGAACGCGAAAAGCTATGCGACCTACCTGGATGCAAGCTGGGAGGTAATTGAGAATATCTCCCTTCTAGCCGGTGTTCGACAGACCTGGGACAAAAAGAAAATTCGTTACAACTCCCTATTCGAGGATAACGTAACGCCTTACCCAGGTTTCCCAGTTTCTCCACGCAAGAACTATAGTCGATTTACGCCGCGCGTAGGGATCAATTGGCAAGTCGCGCAGGACAGCCTTTTATATGCCACATATACGCAGGGCTATAAGTCCGGCAACTTAGAGGGCGATCGGGCAACCAGCGCGGGGCCGGCTACAAATTTTTTGGCTCCAGAGACCGTGAAAACCTTCGAGGCGGGTCTCAAAGCTGAGTGGTTCGACCGAAGCTTGCGAACAAATTTAACCGCGTTCACAAGCAAATTCAAAAACCATGCGGATCTAATTTCTCCGCAAACCGTTGCGCTCTCCGACCAGAGAATCAACGGCATCGAACTCGAAGTAACATGGGTGCCAGTGAAGCATCTTCAGATATACGGAAACTTGGGCCTGCTAGATGCTAAATATAAACGTGCTGACGCGTCACATCCCATTTTCGCGCCTGATTTGACCGGGTTTGCGCCCGGATTAAAAGCCAAGCCCGTTGCCTCGCCTCCATATAGCTTCAGCGTGGGCGCGAACTACCAGGCCGAGATCGGAACCCTGGGACACCTCATTTTTGACGGCACTCTTGATGGCGTTGATCGGCAGTTCAACGGTCTTGGGGTGGCCAATCTGGATTCCGAATTGGTTCCGGCTTATGTAGTGGCAAATACCAGCATCACTTATAAAACCCCCGACGACCGTATTTCCGCAACTTTTGGCGTGAGCAACTTGTTCGACAAGACGTATTGGACAACCGGCTTCTTCGGTTCCGTACCCGAATACGCCGGTCGCGCCTATGCTGACGGCCGGGCGTGGTATCTTAAGGTCGGCTATCGCTACTAGGGGAAATGAACTTTCACCCTACCAAAGGATGAGCACACCTGAAAAATCGGAATTGCGATGGCACCATGCTTGTCAAATAAGGTTGTAATTATTACAGGGAGTGGTGGCAGCATCGGTCGCGCGGCGTGTTTGCGGTTTTGTCAAGAAGGCGCCACCGTCATCGGTTGTGATATTGATGGTGAAAGAGCCGACGAGACTGCGGCAGAAGTAAAGATGGCTGGTGGGCTCATGTATTCGATGGCGCCCTGCGATCTTAGCGAGCCACACGGTGCGCAACTTCTCGTGGACTTCGCCTTACATCATGTGAAGCGGATCGACATACTCTACAATAATGCGGCTCTTGCACATTTCTCTTGGTTTTCCGATATGTCGCATGACCTATTTCAGAAGACCATTAAAGATGAAGTCGACCTTGTATTTCACGCCTGCAAGGCGGTGTGGCCTCTCTTTGTAGCCCAAGGGCATGGAGTCATCGTAAATACCGCGTCGGTTTCTGGCATGATTTGTTATGAAGTCGTTCCGGGTTTAGCACATTCTACCGCGAAGGCAGGGATACTCGGAATGACGCGCCACTTAGCAATGGAGGGTGCGAAGCACAACATCCGCGCGAATGCGGTATCGCCGGGGCTGGTTGAAACTCAACAGAGTAAAGCACTCATGGAGGATCCTGAATGGCGAGGCCGGATGGAGGCGAAGATTATGTTGGGTAGGGTGGGACGCCCGCAGGATATCGCCGCGGCAGCGGCTTTCTTGGCTTCTGATGATGCGAGTTGGATCACCGGCGCGAATTTGCCTGTAGATGGTGGAACCACCGCGTGGTGAAAGAGTTGCTGTGATTTCACTCCTTGTAGGCCCCACGCGAACGAGGCAGGCAAGCGATCGAGATTGGCGAGAGTGCACATGCTTTTGATTGTCCGATCAGCAAGCTGTTATGGCGGGCAAATAGTCCCCTTTCTATGAAAAAAGTGAGTCCCAGACGTTCGTCATATTGAAGGGCAGGCTGAATGTTGTGCTGTTGCTCAGGCAATATCGAACCGTCCCAAGTAATTGCAAAGGTCTCATGCACTCAACTTCGCGTGGGCTAGGTAAAGCTGTCCGGCTCGACTAATCAATAATTGTCCGCCATCTCACCTAAGAGAACTAATTTATGACACGTACGATTGTTGTCACAGGTGCAGCCCGCGGCATAGGCGCTTCTATTGCTCAGATGTTTCGCGAGGAAGATTATCATGTTGCCGCCGCGGACCTGAATTTCAAAGCATTTGAGCACGTCGGCCATGAATGGCTTAAGGGGCCTTGTGACGCAAGTGAAGGAGAAAGCGTCCGTCGGTTTGTTGAAAAAACCGAACAGGTTTTGGGCCCAGTGGATATCCTTGTAAACAACGTTGGAATCTATCCTATCCAGCCGTTTCTTTCGATAAGTATTGAGGACTGGCGGCGGGTAATGAGCACCAACGTGGAGTCCGTCGTCAATTTTTGTCAATCCGTCTTGCCGGGAATGCGCGAGCGCGGGTGGGGGCGGGTCATCAACATCGCTTCCAATACCTTTTTTATGGGTCTTCCAAATTTCGCCCACTACATTGCTAGCAAGGGTGCTGTGATTGGACTGTCTCGCTCACTCGCTGCCGAGTTCGGTCCGCACGGTATTACAGTGAATTGTGTGGCGCCGAACTTCACGCGGACCGAGGGAACGGCGATCGTTGAACGTGAAGCGCCCGAAGTTGTTGCGCAGACGGTAGCTTCGCAAGCTATTCCTCGTGTTGCGCTTCCCACGGACGTATTAGGTGCAATAAGCTTCCTCGCCAGCGATCGCTCGGCCTTCATGACCGGCCAGACCCTGGTAGTTGACGGAGGAACAGTGAAACACTGATTACGCCGTATCCACGGGTGCTTTGCGCGAATGCATGGCGCCGTGAGCGCGATTTACCAGCATTGGGCAAGTAGCTCAAACATCTGAGGTATAGCGGGGACAAGGCCCTCCAGGAAGCTGCCGCATAATGGGCGTTAAGGCGACACGATGGTCGCGTAAGAAGGGCCACTCGCACCAATATAAGCGATCTTCATAGGGTCTCCACAGATTGGCTGAATAACCTCTCCTATAAAGCCGTCTAAGCGTCGGCTC
Organism: Rhodospirillaceae bacterium; assembly: GCA_019752235.1. Taxonomy (GTDB): domain Bacteria; phylum Pseudomonadota; class Alphaproteobacteria; order Rhodospirillales; family Rhodospirillaceae; genus SHVO01. Next base: position 2,497 of record JAIEMI010000055.1, on the reverse strand, counting down.
TTCTCAGCCCATCTGGAGCGTTGGGCGTCTTGCCCTCAATAGTGACGCCCCAAAAGAATATTGGCGTTGCTGCAGCATTGCGGGGCACTTCCCGGCAGGATACCCTCGACGAATGCCACCGGGTGTGACTAGCGGACAAGGAACGGGTAGTCGGACCCGACGACTAACCGGTCGAGCCCAATCCTATCGGTTAGCACCTTCAACGTCCCGGCATCGTAGACGTTTGAATCAAACCTGAACCGGCGCGCGAGTTGCCAAGCATTTTCACCAAGTGCTTTGTCGATCGACGGCATGAGCTGTCGCGCCATTTCTAGGCGGCCGAGTATACTCGGTAGAGCGCCGCCGCCATGGCTCAGCAGGAAGCGGAGGCGTGGGAACCGCTTCACGACGCCCGAGCCCATCAAAGACCGAGTACACGCGCATGTGCGCCATCGATCTTCCGGGAAAAGAAACCGACATCATTGCAAAGTGGGCGCGCGAGATGAACATTCATATCATCGCGCAGGCCAAGGTAAAGCATGCCGACTTTAAAGACCGTTTCTTCAACGCCGGCTTCGTGATCGATCCCGACGGTGAGATTGTTTTAACACATTATAAGTCCACGCCGCTCTATCCGGCCGAACACACCGTGTGTCCGCATGACGTGTTCGATCTGTGGGTTAGTAAGTACGGCCGTACGCTCGACGCTTTTTGGCCAGTCGCGGATACAAAAATCGGCCGCATCGGCATCATGATGGCCAATGAAGGTTCTTACCCCGAGAATGCCCGGGCATTGGCGATGAACGGGTGCGAAATTGCCTATCGCGGCGCGATCTCGCACGTACTCGCCACTCCTCCCAGCCTGGGAAAAAATCAGCGCAAAATGCCGCCTAGAAACGATCCAATTCCCAGGTCTCAGACCCAGTGCTTTCCCTGATCCTTTCAAATTCTGAAGAGCTGCCTTGTAGTTTGCAATGCGGAGAACTGTTGGCGTCGCCCTAACTAAGTGTTCGAATGTTGTTCGCGCCCGCCGGGAGGAACATATGTCGAGTCCGCCGCCGATGCTGTTTTCGCCGTTTAAACTCCGCGAGCTTGCCGTTAAGAACCGCCTGTGCATCTCGCCGATGTGCACCTACTCTGCGGTCGGCGGATTTGTGAGTGACTGGCACCTTGTTCACTTGGGGCAGCATGCGTTGGGCGGCGCAGGGATAATATTTGTTGAAGCCACGGCGGTCGAAGAGCGCGGACGTATTACCCATAGTGATACCGGCCTTTGGGACGACAAGTTCATTTCCCCGTTGGCTCGAATTGCAAGTTTCCTCCGGTCTCAAGGCGTAGCGCCAGCCATTCAATTGGCTCATGCAGGTTGCAAAGCGAGCGCGCAAGTTCCTTGGCGCGGCGCCAGCTACTTAAGCGAGGTGGACGCGCAGACCCGCGGTGAGCAGTCATGGGCTACAGTTTCCTCAACGGCACAACCGCTGGACTCCGGTTGGCATACGCCCCATGCGTTGACTATTGACGAGATCGGAGACGTTGTTAGTGCATGGCGTGCCGCGGCCGAACGGGCCAAGAACGCGGGGTTCGATATCGTGGAAATACATGCGGCCCATGGTTATCTCCTGCACCAGTTTCTATCGCCGCTTCTGAACAAGCGGGCGGACGGATACGGCGGCGACCGCGAAGGGCGTATGCGCCTGACGCTCGAAGTCGTTGAAACCGTGCGTGACGTATGGCCGAAGACGTTGCCGGTTTTCGTGCGTTTATCCGCGGTCGATGGTGCCGCCAGTAGTTGGACGCTAGAAGACAGCGTTGTGCTCGCGAAGGAACTGAAGGCCCGAGGGGTAGATGTCGTTGATTGTTCGTCCGGCGGTCTCGTGGGATCGGGAGTGGCGCGCGAGGTCGAGCCCTTCGGCTCTTTGTCTCGCGACTTCGGATTCCAGGTGCCCTATGCAGCGCGTATCCGGAATGAAGCGGGCGTGGCGACTATGGCGGTCGGCCTGATTGTCGATCCGCATCATGCGGAACGCATCCTGCAAGAGGGCCAAGCGGACATCATCGCGATCGCGCGCAGCGCGCTCTTCCATCCGTACTGGATGAAGTATGCGGCAAGGACTCTGCAGAACGAGCGCGCCTTCGAAAGTTGGCCGACCGAGTACGGCTTCTGGCTTGAAAAGTGGGAGCCCGTGGTGGAGCGATTGCGCGGTCGCGTCCCTAACGACGTCCAACCATCCTCATAATATTTATTAAAATCATATAGTTAGTTGCCTATATGCGACATTGCAGAAACTGTAAAGCTGTTCGTTGATGTCGCTATCTTCCTGATGGCGATCAACCTCCACATAGTTCGAGCCTGCGCGGTCCCGCCATCGGTCCGTGTGCCGCGCGATCGGGAGGAACGGCGACATGTCGCTGCCGATGTTTTCGGACCATGCAATTCGGGAGGAACCGCATGACCATCATCCAGAGGAAGTTTGGGTACACGGGGTATTTGTTATCGACGGCTGCGGCGGTGGGGTTA
>JAIEMI010000322.1 GCA_019752235.1 Rhodospirillaceae bacterium | reverse complement strand
CGATTGATGTTGTACCTGGCGTGAAAGCAACGCTTCTGCCCGCGGGCCATATCCTGGGCGCGTCTATTGTCAGCTTGTCGTTACCGGACGGCACGCTGGTATTCTCGGGCGATCTTGGCCGGCTCAACGACCCAACGATGCTCGATCCGACGCCGGTCGAAAGCGCTGATTATCTCGTGGTTGAATCGACCTACGGAGATCGGCTCCATGACAGCACCAATCCGCAGGACGCCCTCGCCACTGTGATCAATCGCGCCGTGCAACGTGGAGGTAGTGTCCTCATACCGACCTTCGCCGTCGGTCGCGTGCAAACCATTCTCTACCATCTCCACCAGCTCAAGCAGGACAAGCGCATCCCCGAGGTGCCGGTTTTTCTCGATAGCCCCATGGCGATTAACGCCAGCGACCTGCTCCACACGTACCTCAAATGGCACCGCATGGATGATGCCATGTGTAAGGCAATCTGCGGGACCGCGCGCTACGTCAATAAGGCGGAGGACTCAAAACGCCTCACCCGCGATCCCATGCCGAAGATCATCTTGGCGGCCAGCGGAATGATGACGGGCGGCCGAGTGCTGCACCACCTCAAGGTCTTCGGCCCCGATCCACGGAGCGCGATCGTGCTCGTAGGCTTTCAGGCGGCCGGAACTCGCGGGGCCGCTATCGCCGCCGGCGCGCAGCAGGTCAAGGTCCACGGAGGCTACGTCCCGATCCTTGCCGAAGTGGCGAACATCGGCGCGATGTCGGCCCACGCCGACCGCGAAGAAATCCTGAAATGGCTGGGAAACTTCCGCTCGTCGCCGAGGCAGACCTTTGTAACCCACGGCGAGCCGACGGCCGCCGACACACTGCGCCTGACCATTGAAGATCGCCTGAAATGGTCCGTCCGCGTCCCGGCTTATCGCGACACTTTCGAGTTTGGAACATGATTTCAATAGCAGCCCACAAGCATGATGCCAGCGCAAACACGCTGCGTTTGCGGCGTCTCGGCATCGACTTCGGTGACGAGTTCGCCATTTTCATGCGCCGTGACTGCCACATTTGCCGGGCGGAAGGGTTCTCTGCGCGCACGCGCGTGGAGGTGACTTATAGCGGACGCTCACTGCTGGCGACGCTCGTGCGCGTGACGTCGGATCTCTTGGCCGACGAAGAGGCGAGTCTGTCGGCCCCGGCGCGGCCGCACCTGGGCCCGAGCGCCGGAGCGCTTGTCTCGGTCGCTCATGCAGATCCCGTGGAATCGCTCAGTCACGTTCGCGCGAAGATTTACGGCCGGTCTTTGGACAAAAGCTCGGTTCACGAAATCATCGCCGACATCGCGGCCGGACGCTATTCGGAGGTGGCGCTGTCCGCCTTCATCACGGCCGTCGCCGAACGGGCACTCAATCAGGACGAAGTTTTCTATCTGACGGAGGCCATGGTCTCGGTTGGAAGCCGGCTTGACTGGGGCCAAGGCCCCATTGCCGACAAACATTCCGTCGGCGGCCTTCCTGGCAACCGCACGACACCCATTGTGGTTCCTATCATCGCGGCGTGTGGCGTGAGGATTCCAAAGACGTCGTCGCGGGCCATTACCTCGCCGGCCGGCACGGCGGACACCATGGAAGTCTTAGCGCCCGTTGACCTATCCGTCGCTGACATGCGCCGGGTGGTCGAGGCCGAGGGCGGCTGCATCGTCTGGGGTGGCGCAGTTGATCTCAGCCCCGCGGATGATGTTCTGGTGCGGGTCGAACGGCAGCTGGATCTGGACAGCGAAGGCCAGTTGGTCGCGTCGGTCCTCTCAAAGAAGATTGCAGCCGGATCGACCCATATTGTGATCGATCTCCCGGTCGGGCCGACGGCCAAGATCAGGTCGGCGGCCATGGCTAAACATCTCGCCGACGTCCTCGAACTCGTCGCCGAACGCGCAGGTCTGACTTTGCGTGTGGTGGAGTCCGACGGCCGACAGCCAGTAGGACGCGGTGTCGGACCTGCCCTTGAGGCACGCGATGTCCTGGCGGTACTGCAAAATGATCCGCAGGCTCCGCTGTCTTTGCGGCAAAGAGCCTTAAGCCTTGCGGGACCTCTTCTGGAGCTCGTCGGGATCGTTGGCCGCGGCGAGGGTCTCGCAAGGGCCGAGGAGGTACTCCGCTCGGGCCAGGCCTGGAAAAAGTTTCAAGCCATCTGCGCCAGCCAGGGCGGAATGCGCGCGCCACCCATAGCGGATATCAGACACGCGATTGTAGCCCAGCGGCGCGGTGTCGTCGCGAACATCGACAATCGCCTGCTTGCCCGCATCGCAAAGCTCGCCGGCGCACCCAGTGCCAAGGCCGCAGGCATCGATGTTCATGTGGAGTTAGGCGACCGCATCGAAAAGAGTCAACCGCTGTACACCATTCACGCCGAGACGCGGGGCGAGCTTGCCTACGCCCTCGAGTTCCTCGCCCGCCAAGGCGATATCTTCGCCGTGGAGGAGGGACCATGAAACCGCTCATGTATGCCATGCCCTACAGTCAGAAGCTCGCCGAGCAATTGGCATCTTTGTCCGGCGCAGAGCTTGGGAAACTCGAAGTTCGCCGCTTTCCCGATGGCGATTCCTACGTTCGGGTGGATGTTGTCGGCACTTCAGTGGAAGACCGCGATGTCGTTATCGTCGCTCCTTTGGACCGGCCTGACGACAAGATCCTCCCGATCTGGTTCCTGGCGGACAATTTGCGCGATTTGGGCGCCGGCCGGATCGGCCTTGTCTGCCCGTATCTCCCCTATATGCGGCAAGACCGCAGGTTTCTGAATGGCGAAGCCCTCACGTCGAACTTCTTCGCACGCATGATGTCGAGTCATTTTGATTGGATGGTCACAGTCGACCCGCACTTGCACCGGCACAAGAGTCTCGACGCCATATATACGATCCCAAGCGAAGTTGTGCACGCGGCGCCGCTGATCGCTGCGTGGATTCGCACAAATGTCGAAAAGCCGATCATTATCGGACCCGATGAAGAGAGCGAGCAGTGGGTGGCATCCGTGGCGAGCCAGGCCGGTGCTCCGCATCTTGTTCTGAAGAAAACACGAACCGGGGACCGGGCTGTCAAAGTTGAGATGCCGGACCTCGGCGAATTCTCGTCCCAAACGCCCGTCGTTGTCGACGACATCATCTCGACGGCCCACACCATGATCGAGACGGTCAAGGAGTTGAAGACCCGCGGAACCCCGCCCCCTTACTGCGTCGGGGTTCACGGGATATTCGCGGGCAGAGCCCACATGGAGCTGAAACAGGCGGGCGCGGCTGTCATCGCAACTTGCAACACCGTGAACCATCCGACCAATCAGATTGACATTAGTAGCCTCCTTGCCCCGGCGATCGAGCGGCTCACAGCAGCAACCGCGCCGGCCGCTGCTGCTCTGCGCACCGGCAATAGGCCAGACGCGGCAGTCGCAAAATGACGGCAATTCCAATCGCGCGGGAGCGAAGACGCCATGGATAGAAAAACGAAGATCACGATCATCTATGTGTTCCTGGCTATCATGGGGGTTCTTGTTTTCAGGGACGCATGGGTCGCGCAGCAGCACGTCGAAGCACTTCCATACAGCGAATTCGAAAAGCTTCTCGTAGCCGGCAAGATATCCGAAGCGGCGATTGGCACGGGCCAGATCACAGGAACCTTTAAAGAGCCGGCCGAAGGCGGTGCGACCCATTTTGCGACCGAACGCGTCGCGCCCGACGTAGCTGAGAAGCTCGCGAAGTATGACGTCAAATTCTATGCCAAGCCCGACTCCGCGCTCAAAGGCGTGCTTGGGTGGATCATGCCGATACTTCTTTTTTTCGGCCTCTGGTTCCTGGTGCTGCGCCCGATGATGGAGCGCCATGCCGGCGGCATGATGGCTATCGGCAAAAGCCGCGCCAAGATTTACGTCGAGAAAGATACAAAAGTCACCTTTGCCGACGTTGCCGGAGTCGACGAGGCCAAGGAAGAATTGTCCGAAGTTATCGGCTTTCTGAAAGATCCTAAGAAATATGGCCGTCTTGGCGCGCGCGTGCCAAAGGGCGTGTTGCTGGTGGGTCCACCAGGGACTGGCAAGACCCTTCTTGCCAAGGCAATCGCCGGTGAAGCGGGCGTGCCGTTCTTTTCGATCAGCGGCTCCGAATTTGTCGAGATGTTTGTCGGCGTCGGCGCCGCGCGGGTGCGCGATCTTTTCGAGCAGGCCCGCAAGCAAGCGCCGTGCATCATCTTCATTGATGAGCTTGATGCCTTAGGGCGCGCGCGGGGCACGTTCATGGTCGGCGGCCACGACGAGAAAGAGCAGACCCTCAACCAGCTTCTAGCCGAGCTGGATGGTTTCGATGCCAGCAGTGGCATTGTTCTACTCGCCGCTACCAACAGACCCGAGATCCTTGACGCCGCGCTGTTACGGGCCGGCCGTTTTGATCGCCAAATCCTTGTCGATCGCCCAGATCGACGCGGGAGGGTCCAGATCCTCAATGTCCATCTCAAGAAGGTGAACATCGCTCCAGGGTTGTCCGTCGAGGATATCGCGGCCTTAACACCTGGCTTTACCGGCGCTGACCTTGCAAATCTCGTAAATGAGGCCGCGCTGCTTGCCACGCGGCGGAATGCCGAGACTGTATCCCTCGAAGATTTCAATCAAGCCATCGAACGCATCATCGCCGGCCTGGAGAAGAAAAATCGCCTTCTCAACCTCCATGAGCGCGAAGTTGTGGCCCATCACGAGATGGGCCATGCGCTGGTGGCGATGGCTTTGCCGGGATGCGATCCTATCCAAAAGGTTTCGATCATACCGAGGGGCATTGGTGCCCTGGGATACACCATCCAACGGCCTCTTGAAGATCGCTTTCTCATGGGCCGCTCAGAGCTAGTCAATCGGATGATTGTGCTCCTTGGCGGACGAGCAGCGGAAAGCATCATCTTTCCGGAGGTGTCAACCGGCGCGGCGGACGACCTCAACAAGGTGACGGATATCGCACGCAGCATGGTCGTACGGTTCGGAATGGTTCCCGAGCTGGGTCAGGTAACCTACGAACCGGAACAGAACGCGTTTCTCGGCACACCACCGGGAACCTGGCAGCAGCGCCGCTATGGCGAAGCAACGGCCGCGGCTATTGATGGGGCGGTTAAGGCGCTCGTCGAGGATGCATTCCAACGTGCCGTAGCGGTACTTACGCGCAATCGTTCGCTGTTGGAGCAGAGCGCAAGACGCCTGCTGGCGAAAGAAACTCTGGCCGCTGACGATCTGAAGGAAACCGTCGCTGCCGTGCAGATGGAGAAGAACGTCTCCGGGTCGAGCGGCTTGACCAAAACCTCGCTCGCAGCCGCTTCATGATGAGGAGCCAAAACTTGAGCGCTGCCAAGGTCGCTCACAAGTCTATGCCCGACACCGTGTTTCGGGCGCAAGCCCTGACCAAGACCTACACGTCAGGGCAGACACAGGTGCTCGCGTTGCGAGGCGTGGATTTCGAGATTGCGCCGGCCGAGGTCGTTGTGTTGCTCGGGCCGTCCGGCAGTGGAAAGTCCACGCTCCTCAACATCATGGGGGGCCTCGACCATGCCACCAGCGGGGATCTCTTCTTTAGGGATATCCGCATTACCGGCCTCGATGACCGCCGGCTCACCGCATATCGCCGCCAACATGTCGGATTTGTGTTCCAATTCTACAATCTTATTCCAAGTCTGACGGCCTATGAGAATGTCGCCCTCGTCACCGAGATTGCAGACAACCCGATGCCGCCGGAGGAGGCGCTGACGATCGTTGGCCTTCAGGACCGGATGAACCACTTCCCTGCGCAACTTTCAGGCGGCGAGCAGCAGCGCGTTGCCATCGCGCGTGCCATCGCCAAGCGTCCTGATGTTCTACTGTGCGACGAGCCGACGGGAGCTTTGGATTCGAAGACGGGCATTCGCGTGATCGAGGCGCTGCTGGAAGTGAACAAAAAGTTGGGCACGACGACGCTGATCATCACTCACAATGCGACCATCCAGAACGTCGCCGACCGCGTCCTGTTTTTCGCGGATGGACAGATTTCTAAAGTGCAGCGCAACGAATCGCGCCGCAGCGTTGCTGAACTGAGCTGGTGAGGCATGCGTATCCTTGACCGCAAACTCTTTCGCGATCTGAAGCGGCTATGGGCGCAGGCACTAGCCATAGCGGCGGTGGTCGCCGGCGGCGTCGCAACCCTGATCCTCGCGGTGGGATCCCACCTGCCCTCGACGATACCCGGGCCGCATACTATGAGCGCTACGCCTTCGCCGATGTTTTCGCGCAGGTCCGCCGTGCGCCCGAATTCCTAACCGGCGAGATCGCAAGCATTCCCGGCGTGGCCGCCGTCGAAACGCATGTCATGCAGCTTGCCCTCCTTGATATCCCCAACTTCAGTGCGCCCGCCACCGGCCAATTCATCTCGATCCCTGAGAAACGCGAGCAGGTGCTCAATCGGCTCTACATGCGCCAGGGTCGCATGCCGGACCCGGCAAGTGACGAGGAAGTCGTCGTCAATGAGGATTTCGCGGCGGCGCACGGATTTACACCAGGTTCCAGGTTCGCAGCGATATTGAACGGCCGGCTCAGGGAACTGGTGATCGTCGGGACAGCGCTGTCGCCCGAGTTCATTTTCGCCGTCGGTCCCGGCGACATCATGCCGGACAATCGGCGGTTCGCCATCGTATGGATGCCGGAAAAGGCATTGGCCGCCGCCTTCAACCTCAAGGGCGCATTCTCGTCCGTCAGCCTGAAACTGTTGAGAAATGCCTCCGAGCCAGATGTTATTCAACAGCTCGACGCCATTCTTGAGCCGTATGGGGGCACCGCTGCTTACGGCCGCAAGGATCAGACTTCTCACGCATGGATCGATCACGAACTCGATATGCTCAACAATTTGAGCCGCACGCTTCCTCCGATCTTCCTGCTGGTGACGGCTTTCCTGGTCAACCTCACCCTGACGCGACTCGTCGTCCTCGAGCGGGAGCAGGTTGGCTTGCTCAAGGCCGTGGGCTACTCGAATGCAACTATCGCCGGCCATTATCTCAAGTTCGTCATTCTGATCGCTCTGCTCGGCGTCGTGATCGGCAGCGTGCTCGGCACCGTGCTCGGGAGTCGCATTACCACAGTCTTTGGGGATCTTTTCCGCTTCCCCTTCTTGATTTTCAGCCAGAATCCGGCGATCTATCTCCTGGCCGTCGTGCTCAGCCTGCTTGCGGCAATTCTCGGTGCGCTTCGCGCCGTGAATGACGTTGTCAAGTTGCCGCCCGCTATCGCGATGCTGCCCCCCGCACCGTCGCAGTTCCGCCATTTCCTGCCTGAACGAATACAGCTTCACAGGATTGTCTCACAGTCGACCGTGATGATGTTCCGCAACATCACCCATCATCCCCTGCGGACGGCGTTCACCACCTTGGGGATCGCTCTGGCGACCGGCATTCTTGTCGTCTCGTTGTTCATAACTGACACCATGGACAACCTGATCGACGTGACCTACTCCCTTGCCGACCGTCAGGATGCGACGGTCAGCTTCGGCGAACGGCGCTCGTCCAGCGTACTGTACGACGTTGCCCGTTTACCTGGGGTCATCGCCGCCGAGGCGCGCCGGAGTGTTCCCGTGCGCATCCGGTACGGCAGCGTCGAACGTCGCATCGTACTTGGCGGATACCAGAAGAACGCCGACCTCAGCCGTATTATCGACGTTGACCTCCAGTCGGTAACGCTGCCTGAAAGCGGCTTGGCGGTTTCAAGCATGCTTGCGCAGATCCTTGGGGCGCGGGTTGGCGACGTTGTCGAGGTCGACCTTCTCGAAGGCCAGCGCCGAACCGTGGCCTTGCCGATTGCGACGATGGTCGAGGACTACTTCGGCATCCGAGCAATGATGGAGGCGGGCGCCTTATCCCGCGTGATGCGTGAAGCTCCCACGGTCAGCAGTGTGGATTTCAGCTTCGATCCAAGCATGACCGATGCTCTGTACGCGGCAGTAAAAAGGCTGCCAACCGCGAGCGGGATTGCGTTACAGAATTTCTCCCGCAAGAATTTCCAGGAACTTGTTGCTCTCCTGGTGACGACGATGGGCGGCATCTACGCGGGACTGGCAACGATCATCGCGTTTGGCGTCGTCTACAACAACGCCCGCATTTCACTCTCGGAGCGCGCGCGCGACCTCGCCAGCCTCCGCGTCCTCGGATTTAAGCGGGGAGAAGTCTTGCGAATCCTGCTTCTCGAACTTGCGCTGTTGACCTTGATCGCCCAACCGCTGGGATGGGCGATTGGTTACGGCCTTGCCTGGGTGATGAGGACCCAGCTTGCAGGCGAGATCATGCGTGTTCGCCTGGTTGTCGAGCATTCCACCTATGGCGTTGTAAGCCTGATTATCATTTTGGCTGCCGGTGTTTCCGCCTTGGTGGTCCGCAGCCGGGTCAATGGCCTTGACCTGATTTCTGTTTTGAAAACGCGAGATTGAGAGATCAACATGAAATGGAATAAGCGGTTAGTCGGGATATTCGGCGCGGTCGCCCTTGTGGCGGCGGCAGTTTGGTTTTTCCGGCCAAATCCCGTTGGCGTCGACCTTGCGACAGTGGCGCGGTCGTCTATGGAAGTCACCGTGGATGACGAAGCAAGGACTCGAATACGGCAAGTCTACACCGTTTCCGCGCCCCTGGCCGGCAAAGTCCTGAGAACACCGCTCCAGGTTGGGGATCAGGTCACGGCCGATGAAACGGTCGTCGCCGTCATGCAGCCGTCGACCCCCGCATTCCATGACGTCCGCACCCACGACGAATTGCGAGGTGCCCTGGCGGCGGCTGACGCGGCAGTGACCTTGGCGGGGGCCGAGCAGCGCAGAATCGAGGCGGCGCTCAGTTTCGCGCGCAGCGACTTGAAGCGCGCTCAACCTCTTGCCGAAAAAGGGACGATTTCTCAGGCGGCCCTGGATAAGGCTGTGCTGGTTGTGGATACCAATGAGGCAGCGCTCGCGAGTGCGAAGGCGCAGCTTCAAGTTCGCCGCTATGAGCGCGCGAGCGTGGCCGCCCGCGTTGGCAATCCCAGCGCCATCGGAGTGAACGATTCAGATTGCTGCATCCGGATACAAGCGCCGGTGACCGGCCAGGTCCTTAAGCGCGTTCAGGAGAGCGAGGCTGTTGTCCCGGCGGGCGCTGCTCTCGTCGAGATCGGGAATCCTCTCGACCTTGAGATCGTCGCCGACCTGCTATCCACCGATGCGGTTCGGATCAAGCCAAATGCGGCGGTCCATATCGACGGCTGGGGCGGACCGCCGGTTAAAGGCCGTGTTAAACGGATCGAGCCCGCAGGCTTTCTCAAGGTATCGGCGCTCGGCATCGAAGAGCAACGTGTGCGAACGATCGTCGACTTCACCGACCCGCCCGAAGCATGGAAGCAGCTTGGCCATGACTATCGCGTGATTGTCCACGTCGAGACCTGGAAGGGCGACAACGTCCTGACAGTTCCCGTGAGCGCCCTGTTTCGCATCGGCGACAATTGGGCGGTGTTCACCGAAAAGGATGGAAAAGCACTTACGACGCAAGTTGAGATCGGGCAGCGCAACAGCCGCGTCGCGGAGGTTCTTTCCGGCCTGTCGGAGGGTGATCGCGTTGTCCTGCATCCCAGCGATCGCGTCGCCGGCGGCACACGCATTGCGCAACGGAAGGTAGACTAGATGGCGGCGACGCGCATTCCGTGGCAGGTTCAAGCCCCTCTTTTGAAGGAGACGGGGATCACGCGCTTTGCGCAGCTTGTTTTACTCCTTAGCGTCTTCACAGTTTCGGTCGGGTACGGCGTCTTGCTGCCGGTGCTGCCCATTCTGGTTCAAAAGCTCGCGAGCGCGGCCGACGCGACGGCAGCGGCACGCCATACCGGCTTATTAACAGGCCTTTATACGCTCGCTATGTTCCTCTTTGCGCCGATGTGGGGCTGGCTTTCGGATCGGTACGGACGCCGGCCGATCCTGCTCATCGGCCTCATCGGCTTTGCCACGAGCACGCTGATTTTTGCTTTCCTTAGCGATATAGCGCTCCTCTACGCGGAACGCTTTCTCAGCGGTCTATTCGCGGCGGCTGTGACACCTGTCGCTGCGGCAATGATCGGTGATCGCGCGCCGGACAACGAGTGGCGTGCCCGCCGCCTGGCTTGGCTCAGCATGGCGGGGATTGCCGGTTTCTTCGTAGGCCCAATGCTCGGCGGCCTCGCCACCAGTCTGGCGACCGAGGAAAGTGGCTTAATAGCGGTCGGCAGCACCCTTTTCAGTGCGCCCTTCATTTTCACATCGATCCTGTCAGTTCTTGCGGCCGCCGCGCTCTATGCGGTGACGACGAGCCAGGAGCCACGAGCTCCGGGCGACTCTGTGGATGACAACACGCGCGCAGGGAAGGGACAGGCGATAGCACTGATTCTCGCGCTGGCCTTTGTTACGGCGGCAGGAGTTGGTGTCTTCGAAGTTGGGCTTGCACTTCGCGCCATCCAGACCCTGCAGATGGACGCGAGTCGCCTCGCTCTGATGTTTGCTGAATGCAGCATCGTCATGTTCGCGGCGCAAGCCATCGTCTTTTCGCCGTTTGTCAAACCTGAAACGACACGATGGCTGATTGCGCCGGCCTTCGCGGTAATGGCCGCGGGTGTCGCATTTGTTGGCGGAGCGTCGGACTTCACCGTTCTGCTTGTTGCCGTGGGCGCTGTCGCTGTCGGCGGCGGCATCCTGTCGCCAGTCCTTACCTACTGGCTTTCCCTGGCGGCCGGACGCGCGCAAGGCGCCCAACTGGGAAAGCAGACCGCCGTCGCGAGCCTTGGCCAGGCGATCGGCTCCGGCGCCGGGGGATTTCTGTTCGGTATTTCCTCAATTCCCAACGCCTCTTTTACGTTGATGGCGGCACTGCTTGGGTTCGGCGCTATCGTCAGCCTTGCCGGCGCACGTCTCCTTGCGCGCCTGATGACCCCGTCAACCACTGCTCCAACCATTCAATCGAGCCAGACACGTACAGAAAGGAAAACACCGTGATGTACAGGATATCCCGTGCTCAATGGACCATGGCCCTACGCCGTTTCAGCCTTGCTCTTGCATTTGCGACACTTGCGACCGTACCGCTCTTGCGGTCGGCCACTGCCGCAAGTGACGACCGGTACAAGGTTGCCTCCGGCGTCGCTGTATACCTCGGGCTCCTACCGGCAGAGCTGATCAAGGGACATCCCAAAAGCCATCCAGAAAGCACGATGCATAACGGGAAACCGGGCGGCGTCCACGAGTATCATCTGGTTGCGGCAGTCTTCGACGAGAAGGCCAGTGCTCGGATCGAGGACGCCTCGGTGAAGGCGCGCGTGTCTGGGCTCGGCCTTGCCGGCGAGAGCATTGCGCTCGAGCCCATGTCCATCGCCAATACCGTTACTTATGGAGGCTTCATCAACCTTCCAGATGACCTCTATACGATCAGAATTACTGTGCGGCGCCCCGGAGTTAGCGAACCCGTAACACTTGATTTCAAGTTCGATCATCGACTGGTGAGCAGAAGATAATCGAGATGGTAAGTTCGAAAGGCTGTTCCTCAGAGGCCGTCACGCAGGTGACAGCTAACCGGCACGGCACAGACAGCCCCGCCAACCTCCAAAAGCCGCATGCCATAGCCAGTTTAGCGAACTAGGCAGACGCCTTGGCCATTGACGTAACAGCGATCGAGCATCTACCCACATTCCGCAACTTGGGAGTGGCTTTGGCTGCTGGGCTTCTGATTGGGCTTGAGCGCGGGTGGCGGGGCCGAGATTTGGTCGAAGGCGGTCGATTTGCTGGGCTTAGGACCTTCGGCCTCATCGGCCTGTTTGGCGGAATTGTGGGCACGCTCGCGGTGGACTTCGATCGCCGCCTGGCGGGCTATGGTCTCTTCGTAACCGGTATCCTGATCGGCTTGGGATATTGGCTTTCAGCAAAAGAATCCCTGCGTATTGGGCTCACGACGGCCTTTGCCGCTCTTCTTGCCTTCACCTTCGGCGTACTCGCCGCCCAAAATCATCTTGTTGTCGCGGCATCGGGTGCTGTGGCGACCGCCGTGCTGCTCGGCGCAAAGGAGGTTACCCACAATTGGCTTCAAAGAATTGAACCGCGTGAACTTGGCGCGGCTCTCCAATTGCTGCTGATCTCCGTAGTCATCCTACCAATCCTTCCCGACCAAAATTACGGACCCTATGGCTCTCTTAACCCTTATCGTCTTTGGTGGGCGGTTGTCTTGATTAGCGGCCTATCCTTCATTGGATATGTTTCCATGAGGATCGTAGGAACAAAACGAGGCCTTGTGCTTACCGGCATTTTCGGCGGGCTAGCCTCATCCACAGCCACAACATTGATGTTATCGAGATTCGCACGAGAGCGAACGGCGTTTGTTAATTTGGCGAGTGCGTCAATTACTGCGGCATGTGGAATTATGCTGCTCCGGATCATCGTACTTGCCGGCGCCGTCGAACCACGGCTGCTTCCCCATCTTGCGCTCCCGATAGGATCAATGCTCCTGACGGCCATGGTATTGGGATGGTGGTTCTGGCGCCGACCAAAGAGCAACGATATTTCCATCCAACAAACCGTTTCAAACCCGTTTGAGATAGGACCCGCTGTCGGCTTTGGCGTTCTCTTGAGCGCGATCCTTGTTCTCGCCAATGCCCTCCAAGACCTCGTGGGCACTCAGGGCCTCTATCTGCTTGCACTCGCCTCCGGCCTCGCCGACGTCGATGCGATCACCGTTTCTGTCGGAAAAATGGCGGCGGCCGGCACTGTGAGCACCAGTGCGGCCTGGAGAGCAATAATTATCGCCGCCGGCGCCAATATTGCGGTGAAGATTGTGCTTATTCGAATTACGTGCGGGGGATTACTGGCGAGGCAAATGGCCGGCGCCTTCGGCGTCATGCTCCTGGCTGGCATATTGGCCTACTGGGCTGACGCTTCTCTGCTGGGCTACGACCGATGATGAGCACTGCATCTACGCTATACCCCTATGATCGCGTGCCCCCGCGACAAGAAATCGAAACAGGATCAATTATTCGGCGAACGCCTGCAATCGGGCCCGGGGGCATTCGTTTTCCACCTCGGCACTACCTCGTCATGCTTCTCATGAGCTGTCTCGCCTCGCGTGAAGGCCAGAGCCCTGCCGCAGTCGTGATCGGATCGCCGCGATCTGATTGAGGCAGGTCAACAAAACGTCTGCGCGTTCGTCGTATGGTTTGCCTACCATGGTTCCCGAAACAGGTCGCATATGAGAGCCACAGTGGAGACCGCACAGAAAGCGAACCGGCCCGAGGTTGTACCGCGCCATCCGCATACGCTGTCGGTCGCACGTGTCGCCGCTGCGTTGGGCATCGACCCCGCCGCCGGGCTCACGCAGGAGGAGGCAGAGCGGCGGCTTAAGCAGTTCGGGCCAAACCGCCTCACAACGCGCAAACCCGTATCCGATACGACGCTGATCTTGCGGCAGTTTGCCAGCTCGGTCGTGGCGCTGCTGGCTACCGCGATGGTGCTGTCACTGGCCTTCGGCGAGTATCAGCAGGCCGCAGCGATCGCCGTTGTCCTCGCGATCAATACGGCTATCGGCTACTATACCGAGCGGCGGGCGGTGCGTTCCATGGAGGCGCTGCGGCGACTCGGGGCGCGCAGCGCGCGTGTGCGCCGGGACGGCCAGTCGCGGCAGATTTCAGCCGATCTATTGGTGCCCGGCGATGTGGTGCTCGTCGAAGCAGGCGACGTCGTCACGGCCGACATGCGGTGCGCAAGCAGCGCCGCCTTAAGTGTCGATGAGTCGGCGCTCACCGGCGAATCGCTGCCGGTGGAGAAAGGACTTGACCCAAATCCGGAAAGAGCCG
Source organism: Rhodospirillaceae bacterium (assembly GCA_019752235.1). Classification (GTDB taxonomy): domain Bacteria; phylum Pseudomonadota; class Alphaproteobacteria; order Rhodospirillales; family Rhodospirillaceae; genus SHVO01. The sequence goes on along the minus strand of JAIEMI010000322.1, from coordinate 20,265 downwards.
GACTGCACGAGCGCAGCGCCATGCTGTTCAAGGGCACGCACGTGGTGCGTGGCAGCGGCGAGGGCATCGTCACCGGCACTGGGCTCACAACCGAACTCGGCCGGATTACCCAACTCGTGGAAGAGGCGGAAGGCGGAGACTCGCCGCTGGAGAAGCAGCTTGCGCTGCTGTCGCGCCAACTCGTCTGGATCACCCTGGCGCTCGCCGTCGTCATCACGGCGGTCGGGCTTTACTCCGGCAAGCCGGCCTTTCTCATGGTGGAGACGGCAATCGCGCTTGCCGTCGCGGCCATCCCGGAAGGCCTGCCGATCGTCGACACGTTGGCGCTCGCCCGTGGCATGCTGCGTATGGCGCGGCGCAATGCACTGGTCGAAAACCTTTCTGCCGTGGAAACGCTCGGCTCCACCACGCTCATCATCACCGACAAGACCGGCACGCTCACCGAGAACCGCATGGCGGTGGAGCGTATCCTCACTCCCTCCGGCGATTTTACCATCGACCACTTGCACGCCACGATTCTCAAGGGCGGGACCCCGGTCGACCCCGCCACAGATCCGGGGCTGATGCGGGCGCTTCTGGTCGGCGTGCTCTGCTCGAACGCCGAGTATGACCATCATGCCCGTTCCGGCACCGGCGATCCGATGGAGGTGGCGCTTCTGCGCGCCGGCGGCTTCGCAGGGCTCGATCGCGGCGAGCAGGTTGAGGCTTTTCCAGAGGTGGCGGAGCATCCCTTCGACACGGCGACCAAGCGGATGGCGACGGTACACCACCAGGGCGATGGGCATTTCGCCGCTGTCAAGGGCGCGCCCGAGGAGGTGCTGGCTGCGGCCGACCGGATCGGTATAGAGGTGGCATCGCTCGATGAAACAGCCCGCGCAGCCTGGCTGGAGCGTGCCGAGCGGCTTGCGGCAGAGGGCCTGCGCGTGATCGCGGTCGCCATTTACCCGGAGGCGGAGCCCGATCAGCCAGTCGCTGATGGGCTCGTCTTCCTCGGCCTTGTCGCTTTCCGCGATCCGCCGCGGCACGACATTGCCGACGCCGTCGCCGCGCTGCGGCAGGCTGGCATTCGTGTGGTGATGGCGACCGGTGATCATCCGAGCACGGCGCTCAGTATTTCGCGCGCTGTCGGCATGACGGAGCCGGGCGCAACGGTGATGACGGGGACGGAGCTGCCGCACCTTAAAGAGGCTGCCGAAGCGAAGCGCCAGGAAATCGCGCAAAAACATGTCTTCGCGCGCGTGAGCCCCGAGCAGAAGCTCGACTTGATCGACCTCTTTCAGCACGAGGGCGCGGTGGTCGCCATGATCGGCGACGGGGTCAACGACGCGCCGGCGCTGACCAAGGCCGATATCGGCATCGCCATGGGTCAGCGCGGCACCGAGGTTGCGCGCGAGGCGGCCGACATGGTGCTGCTCGACGACGCCTTCTCAACGATCGTGCATGCGGTGCGCGAGGGCCGGATCATCTTCAACAACATCCGCCGCTTCTCGACCTATCTGCTGTCCTCGAACCTCGCCGAGGTGCTGGTGGTCGGCCTCGCCGTCTTCGCCGGCCTGCCGCTGCCGCTGCTGCCGTTGCAGATACTCTTCCTCAATCTGGTGACCGATGTCTTCCCCGCCTTCGCGCTGGCCACCGGCCATGGCGAAGGCGACGTGCTTGCCCGTCCGCCCCGGCCGCCGAAAGAACCGATCCTTTCGGTTGGGCAGTGGCGCGCCGTAGCACTCTACGGGGCGGCGATTTCGGCGAGTACGCTCTTTGCGCTGGTGGTCTCCACCGAGTGGCTCGCGCTCACCGCCGAACAAGCGACGACAGTCTCCTTCCTCACCATCGCGCTTGCCCAGCTCTGGCACGTTTTCAACATGCGCAGCCGCCGAAGCGGCTTTTGGCGGAACGCCGTCACCGAGAATCCCCTCGTCTGGTACGCGCTTGCGCTGTCTCTCGGCCTGATCCTCGCAGCGGTCCATATGCCAGTACTGGCGACGGCGCTGCAGATCGCGCCGATCGAGCTCGAAGGCTGGGCTCTGGCGATTGGGTGCAGCCTGCTGCCGCTCATTGGAGGGCAGCTGTGGCTGGAACTTTCAGGTGGCACGACTCCCGCGATGAGTTCGTCGTACAGGAAAGCTCGCTCGTAATCTATTTCAGGCGCGCCGCGCTGCGCAGATTCTTGCCTGCGCTCTTTGATGCTAAATCACAAATCCTTGAAATGGGCTGAGATGATCGCTGTGATGGCGCGCGGGCCTCGCTCGCCGTGAGCTGATACCAGGATCGGTGCGCACGAGGATCTGCGGGCGCCGACGTTTGCTCGCCATTGAGTTCTTTGCTCTGTCCGCTCGGTTCGGCGGGCGGGGGATCGCAGAGTCAGTCGGACTCGAATTCAGCGTCGATCACCATCTTCCAGGAGCGACATAACGTAGCGAATAGCACTCACAAGTCAGGTGGTCTTTAAGAGTTGATCCGTGCGCCTGTTGGAGAGGGGCCACCGGTCCAAACGTATCGTATCGCTCAGGAGAGCGTCAGCTACGGTGCCGATACGCGAGAGTTCGTCGCGAGCAATCTCTTCCGCTCTTGTTTTATCCCGTTGGCTTAGGCTGCTCGTTGCCGGGCGAAGGCGAAGATCGAGGAGCTGCGGCTCGTCGATCCTATGGCCAATCTTGCTGACCAGGATGCATTGCGCCTCAGCAACCTGTGGAATGGCCTCAACGATTCTCTGCGTAATGAGCGTCGCAACGATATTATATAATTTTCCGACATGGGTGACCGGGTTCTTGCCGGCAACGGATTCCATGGTCATGGGGCGGAATGGCGTTATCAGGCCATTGACGCGGTTGCCACGTCCAGCTTGCCCATCATCTCCTGCCTCGGCGGAGGTTCCCGAGACCGTGAGATAGACGCTCCCGCGTTCGATATCATCGGCGGCGTTCACCATCACGTCCACACCTGGAGCGCCGGCCGATCGGCAAAGCGAGCGCACAAGATCTGCTACTCCTGCTTTCTTTCCAGCATAATCTGCAAGATCGTTGATATGGCGCCCGATGAATGCACATCCAATCACCAGGCGAATGTGGCGTCCATTGCGCACGCCCATGACTTTTATGTCGGCGCCAATTTCTGGATGCAGATTGCGCAGGCCGGGATCAGTCAAACCCATCTCAACTTTAAGGACAACGGATTCCAACGTGCTCAGCGGCGCGAAGCCCACGCCGCACGAGGTGTCGTTCGCAAGAACCGCCGTTGCGGCAGAGCGCTCAAAAAGCGCAACCAGGTCCGCCGAACCTTGCCTTACGAGGCTGTGAGTCTTGATGTCGCGCCCCAGATCGAGACTTGGGATATTGTTGGCAAACCACGCGCGCGTGATTTCCTGTGCCAATTCATCAACCGGTATACTCTTGTCTCCGAACGAGGTCAGCGCCCTGCCGGCAAGGAATATCTCGATCGGCTTGGAAATCTCTCCTCCGCCGAAGGCTGGTCGGGCGGTACCACCCCAGAGCAAGGCCTTGTCGACATTATGGTGAAGGATGCGTCCAAACAACATCAGTGAACGGCGCGAGATCGCGAGGCTCAAAGCCTCGGCCAACGCGTCGCAGATGGTATCGGGATGACCCAATCCCTTCCGTTCGACGACTTCAAAATTCAGAAGGTCGCCCGACGGCGAGATCAACTCTTCAATGACGACAAGCATTGGCTGGTCCCACCTGTCACCGGCTTAACCCCGGACCCCTCGGACGCCTTGACGTCATGCCGGACGCTTAGCGCGATACGGTATTTTGCGGTTGTCCGCGCCCAAATGCGCGTATATTGCCCAACGTCGTCTCTATGATACGCCTGACGGCGTCTTCCGTATTGTAGGCGATGTGCGGCGTCACGATGACGTTGGGGAACCGTAGCAATACATGGTTGGCTACGAGAGCCTTGAGATCGTACTCCGTGCTCGCGGGCCCTCGAAAAATCTCCGCTTCTTCCCGGATGAGCGGTTCCTGGGGCAGGACGTCAAGACCTGCGCCACGAATTTTCCCGTCGGCCAAAGCGCGCACAAGAGCTGCGGTGTCAATGACATTGCCTCGCGCCGTATTGATCATGATCGCGCCCCGTTTCATGACCGCGAATTGCGCGTCAGAGATCAGCCCGGCCGTTGCCGGGGTCGAGGGGACGTGCAGAGTAACGATATCGGACCTCGCAAGAACGTTTCCGAGGTCCATATGCTCAACGCCCATCTCTAGGGCGTGCGTGAAGTCCGGATTCGTATCGAAGGCCAGGACTTTCATTCCGAAGCCATTTGCGATCGCGATGACTCGCCGCCCGATACGGCCTGTGCCGATCACGCCGAGAACTTTGCCATGCAGTTCAATCCCGCGAAGACCCGACTGCGAAAAGTTGCCACGCCGCGTGTGCTCCACAGCATCCACCAGATTGCGCGCGACCGCCAGGAGGAGCGCAAATGTGTGTTCGGCCACGGTCGCGTCACCATAGTCGGGGACATTCGACACCGCGATGCCGTGCGCCGCGCAGTAGGCGAGATCAATGTGGTCGTAGCCGGTCGATCGCGTCGCGATGAACTTCAGGCGCGGAAGTTGAGCAAGGACATCGGCGCCAAGCTTTGAATTGACGAAGGGGCTGACGATTTCCGCGTCCGCATATGCTTGTACTGTCGCCTTGTTAAGGGCGTCACGCGTGCAGCTGATCGCATGTTCGGGCTGCAGGCTTAGGCAAGCCGCATGCTCCCATTCTTCGGTTTCAAAGACCGCGATTTTCATGTACGGCCCGCGGTGCGGACTGGAGCGGCTGCATACTGCCGTTCGACTTCGGCGACATGACGAACGGTTGCGACAAAGCTATCAGGGTTCAGCGATATCGAATCAATCCCCTGTTCGACAAGAAAAGCCGCGAATTCCGGGTAATTGCTGGGCGCTTGGCCGCAAATTCCTATCTTTATCCCTGCGGCATGGGTTTTTTTGATCGCGTCTCGGACCATGGACTTGACCGCCGCGTTGCGCTCGTCGAAGAGCGGAGCCAGGTCACCAGAATCCCGATCGACACCGAGCACGAGCTGGGTGAGGTCGTTCGACCCTATGGAGAAACCATCAAAACGGCGTGCGAAATCCTCCGCCAGGATTACATTCGATGGGATCTCGCACATCATGTACACCTGAAGGCCATCGGCACCGCGCTTGAGGCCATTCGCGGCCATAACCTCCAGTACCCGGTCCGCTTCGTCAGGCGTGCGGCAAAAGGGCACCATGACGATCACATTGGCAAAACCGATCTCGTTCCGTACCTTGAGGAGGGCACGGCATTCGAGGGCGAAGCCTTCGCGATAGCGCTCATCGTAATAGCGCGAGGCCCCACGCCATCCCAGCATCGGATTCTCCTCATGCGGCTCGAAGGCCGCCCCGCCAAGCAAGTGTGCGTATTCATTCGTCTTGAAATCGCTGAGGCGAACGATCACCGGGTGCGGATGATAGGGGGCGGCGAGCTTCGCTATGCCGAGCGCGAGCCGGTCGACAAAGTAATCCGCTGGATTTTTGTAGCCTCGCGTCAATTCACGAATTTGGCGCTGTTCCTCGCGGTTCTCGATCCGTTCGGGATAGATCAACGCCATGGGGTGGACTTTGATGGCATTGCTGACGATGAATTCCATGCGCGCGAGGCCAACACCTTTCGCGGGAAGGGGCCACCAGCGGAAGGCGGCGGCCGGATTGGCGACATTGACCATCATTGCTGTCCGCGTCTCCGGCAGGCCTGTAAGATCGACCTCCGTCGCCTCGAAGGGAAGGATTCCGTCATAGACGGCGCCCTGGTCTCCTTCCGCGCATGACATGGTGACGTCCTGGCCATCGTGCAGAAGATCGGTTGCGTGCCCGGTGCCCACGATCGCGGGGACGCCCAGCTCACGGCTGACGATGGCGGCATGACTGGTCGTGCCGCCGTGATCCGTAATGATACCGGCGGCCCGTTTCATGATCGGAACCCAGTCAGGATCGGTAATTTCCGTCACGAGAATGGCGCCATCACGGAAACTGCCGATATCGTCAGCGCTGCGGATCACACATGCTTGGCCTGCGGAAATCGCCTCGCCAATGGCCGCGCCTGTCATGATCGGTTGCGCCTTTTGCAAGAGGCGGTAGGTCTTGATTTGGCCGACTTGTCGCGCGGATTGGACCGTTTCTGGGCGCGCTTGAACCATATAGAGTGCGCTCGTTTCGCCGTCTTTCGCCCATTCCATATCCATTGGACGGCCGTAATGAGCCTCAATGATCGCCGCCCAGCGTCCGAGTTCAAGAATCTCGTCGTCGCTGAGAACGAACGCCTGCCGCTCCTTCTGCGTCGTATCAATGGTGGTCGTTCGGGCGCTTCCCCCGGTCGCGTAGATCATTTTTCGCTCTTTTGCGCCAAGCGCTTTCTCGATGATCGGGATCAGTCCCTTCTTCCCGAGCAGTGGCTTGAAAACCACGTATTTGTCCGGGTTTACGGCTCCCTGGACGACGGTTTCGCCCAATCCCCAAGCTGCGTTGATGACGGCTACCCTGGGAAAGCCAGTCTCGGTATCAATCGAAAACATCACCCCCGAGCTCGCCAGATCCGACCGCACCATGCGTTGCACACCGATCGACAATGCGACCTCCATATGGTCGAAGCCTTTGGTCTCGCGGTAGCTGATTGCACGGTCGGTGAACAAGGAGGCATAACACCGCCGACAGGCATCGAGCAGCTCGCGTTCGCCACGCACATTCAGAAAAGTCTCCTGCTGTCCGGCGAAACTGGCTTCCGGCAGGTCCTCGGCGGTCGCGCTGCTACGTACGGCGACGCTGACTTCGGCTTGATCGCTTCGTTTTGACAACTCCGTATAAGCATCGCGGATCTGATTTGCGATTTCCGGTGGAAATGTTCCATCCAGGAAGAGGCGGCGTATTGCCGTTCCCACGTCGTGCAGCGGAATTTGGCCGCCTTTGAACGCAGCCACCTGTTGGCGGAGCCGTTCTTCTAATTTGTTGGCCGATACAAATTCCCGAAAGGCCGCGGCCGTGGTTGCGAAACCGTCAGGTACGCGCACGCCCTTCGTCTTGAGGGTGCGTACCATTTCGCCAAGTGACGCATTCTTTCCACCCACCTTAGCGACGTCGCCGCGGCGGAGGTCTTCGAACCACGCTACATAATGTTCCTTGGTCATCGGTATCCCTCATGTTCTTGACGAGCAACGGGTGTTACGCCAGCGGACCGCCAGCCATGCTTGACAAAATACGCGCTCTAACGATCCGTGGCCTTGATGCCGGTCAATGGGCCGAGCGCCGCGCTGACCCAAGGACTAACCTTCGCTTTCACAATTTTTTGTGGCGAGGATGAGGCGTCGCTGTCCTGAAACAACGTCACGCCGCATGATGTCCAGCATGTTCGGCCGGCGCGCGCACCTTTTCATGAACGTCCAGGCGCGACGGCTTTGCGGCCTCGAGGATCGTCTTGGCGCGCTCCACCTCCCGAGGCGAACCATCGACCATCACTAAAAAGCCGTCCGCTTTGACAGCTGCCTCATAGTTGATCACGCTGTTCTTAGGAATTCCCATGCTGACAAGAGCGGCGCCAAGTGCGCCTAGCCCCCCACCCAAAACGGCACCTTCGACGGCTCCCAGGACCATCGCGCCAAAATGGCCAAGCACCATAAGCGGTCCTAGACCGGGAACGACGAGGAACAGGCCGCCGGCGAACAAACCCCATAGGCTGCCCCAGAAGGCGCCGTATTTTCCCCAGAACTTCATACGGTCGCCGGCATTGTAAAAGCCGACGACCTTCTCTTCTTTATGACAGCCTTTGCCGACGATATTGACCTTGGTGATATCAAATCCGGCGCCCGCCAATGTCCTCACGGCATCCTCTGCTGTGTGGTGATGGGCAAAGACGGCAATAACCGCGTTGTGCGAAGTCATGTCTAAACCTTTCCTGGAAATTGATACTGGCGTGCAATCATCTCGATCGCCGTGCCGAAAGGCGAAGTGTGTACACTGAGTGAGCGGAGCAAAAGGATCTTTGATCCTGGTTAAAGATTATCTGCAGAAGAGACTGCAAAATACTAATGGACATGCGTATCGATCGTTTGCCCAGTGACACATCGCACGATCGATAAAGGGTCAACCATGAAATTATCAAAATTGGCACACCTGATAAGTATCCTCGCCGGGATAGCCGGCGCGCTTGCACTTGCTGGTGCTTGGATCTCCGGAGAAGACGGTACCTTCCTCGGATTCTCTCAAGCCCACCTCTTCAGCGATGCGATCGTCCTGGAGCTGATCACGATTGCCATGGCCGTTTGCACGCTCGTGCGCCTGCAGCTTGAAAAGGACAATCCGGGGTCATCCCCGATACTTTAGAAGGATCGTTTTGCAGGAACTGGCTGTCAGAGAATTGACTCTGGAGAGTGGTCGCTATTGCCCTTGTTGCCGGGCACCTGTTTGGACACGGCGGACACGCGACCGCGATGGAGATGACGGATGTGCGAACAGGGGCCTTCCGCGAAGCAGGACAGACCGGCGGGATGCCGGCGCTAGCACGGCACATGAGATGAAGCCGCTGGCCAGAGGGATTTCGTCCGAGTGAGCGAATGATTGGAGCGCCCGCTGCATACGGCCGAGCGCAGCTTTTTTCTCAGCGACCTACCCGGTATTTCCCGCCTCACGGCTCCATAGTCGCCACACGAGCGTTTACCTTGATGCGATTGCTGTCACGCAGAACTTCGATCTCGACGGTCTCGCCAGCGCGGACAAGACCGACCCGGGTGCGCAATTTAGCCGCGCTGATGACCGGTTTGCCATTGACCGCGACGATCACATCACCCCGGTTGATACCTGCCTGTTCGGCGGCGGACCCAGCCGCGACGTCGGTTACCATCGCCCCGGGCAAGCTCTCCGGGTGCGTTGCGGCCGGCATGGCGGCGCGGTGGTCCTGAATAACGACGCCGAGCTGGCCGCGCACCACCTGGCCGTAGCGGGCGAGCTGGTCGGACACCTCCCGCACCATGTTGATCGGGATCGCGAAGCCAATGCCGACATTGCCGCCGGCTGGGCCGACAATCGCGGCATTGATTCCGACAAAACGCCCCTCGATATCGACGAGTGCCCCTCCCGAATTGCCGGGATTGACGGCTGCATCGGTCTGAATGAAATCCTCGTATCCTTCGATGCCGAGTCCGGTGCGGCCGAGAGCGCTAACGATGCCGGAGGTAGCCGTCTGGTCGAGTCCGAATGGATTGCCGATGGCGACGACGTAATCACCGATCTCGAGATCATCTGAATTGCCGAGTGGAAGCGCCGCCAGCGCTTGCGCGGGAACACTGAGGAGCGCTATATCGGTGGCGGGATCGGTGCCGACAAGCTTCGCTTCAACGCGTCGGCCGTCGGCAAATGCTGCACCGATCCGCTCCGCATTGCGGACCACATGATCGTTGGTGATCACGAATCCGCGCTCCGCATCGATTACGACGCCGGAACCAGCGCTCAGCACGTCGCGCTCGGCCGGCGCATTGTCTTCGAAATAGCGCCGATAGAACGGATCCTGGAACAGCGGATTATCCTCGGCGCGGCCCCGGCCCTGAACTGTGATGCTGACAACCGCCGGCATCGCCTTGCGCAACATCGGGGCCAATGTCGGCAGCCCGCGCGCTTCGGCCGAAGCCGCCTTTGAGATGCTTGCGATTGCAGACGGCTGGGGTAGGCCGGAAGGCGGCGCGAACGGGTGCGCCACCCAACCCAATACTCCCGCGGCTGCGATTGCCAGGACTACAGCGACAACTCCGATCTTCGACACGAACTCACCTCCATATCCAAAAGCAGTCCTGGCATTTGATCCCTGCAAAAGCCCGAGTGCCAAGCCCCAAGGTCTTCGTACTTTTCTGAGTGCTACAGAACCTGTCGTCGGCCGCGTAATAATCGAGGACTCTTCTGGACCCGGCGCCGATTCACCGCGTTGATCCAGATCAATGATTTCGTGGTTTATATTCTGCCGATCAGGGGTGTTACGCGTAGCGGATTATCGAAGCGGCCTTCCATAGCGTCGCTCTGCCCAAACGTCTCATCTAATGACACCAGCGCGACGGCGACGTGGTCCGAAGATCATGAAAACGACTGTGCTGAACATCCCATTCAGGAAGTCTCGGCCTGTTGTTTGTCCGGATTGTCGTCTTGTGTGTTTCTTGGCGATCGATTTTGTCACTGCGTAGCGCATTCTCCGGACTGCGAGGCGTCAGGTCATGGATACCAACACTTGATTTAGCTCAATGCGGAGCTTCCTGTATGCGCCCATGCTGTAAATCATGAACACGGAGGATAGTCCTCTGTGACCCATGAAGGAGAGCAATATGAGTTCGGACGACAAGAATACCAATGAATCACGCGGCGCGTGCTGTGGCGGTCGCTCACAGGATCGCGATAACGCCGCCAGCACTACTGTGTCAAAGACAAAGGACGCGCCTGCAGGCGCTGCTAAGTCCGACACCAAACAGTCAACGGCGCAGCCCGTTCGAAAAGGTGGTTGTCATTGATTCCGGCCGTTGCCCGGGCATCGCAAACTGGCGGTGCCCGGGAGAACGGCAGGCGCGACGCCCGTATAGACTTTCGTGCCTGCCGTATCGACGGATAACGCTCATGACTTCCTTGTGACTATCATATCTTCAGGGCTTTCTTTTTGCGCTTTAGTAGCGGCGTGCGGGTTGGCCCCGCTACACCACCGAGCACTCGCCGCCTCAGTTCCAGAGCTACCGCGTCGCCGTTAGCACGACATGATCGGCCCCTCTGATAGCGAAAGGCGGAGAGTCCCAGACTCACAATGCGCCGCATATCAGGCAGATGGTACGGGTATTTATTCCCGCACATCGATCTGCGCGATCCTTGATCCAAGTCAATGTTGGAGCGGCGTCCAACGTTCTACCCTTTCACCCCGAAGCGGTCGTGAGCTGCGTCGCTACCATCGGTCGGAGATAAAGGGAGATAGATCATGCGTTATAGGACGATTTTGGTGGCGATGAGTGGCGGTGCCGCCAGTGGCGGCGCGCTGGAACTCGCCTGTATGCTTGCCAAGCACTTCCAAGCTCATCTCGAAGGGTTTCATGTGAAGCTTGACTCCACTCAGATCCTGGTCGCTGCCGCAAGCGACATCTCCATGGCGATGGATCAGAGAATGCTCGATCAATTCGATGCGGAAGCCGCCGCAACCGCCAAGAAAGCGCAAGCAGCCTTCAGCGCGGCGGCCAGTCGACATGCGGTTTCGCTGGCGTCGGTCCCGGCCACGGCATCCGCGTCGGCTTCCGCGGCCTGGCGGGAGGAGACTGGAAAGCCGCCCAGCCTGGTTTCGCGCCGCGCGCGATTTTTCGATCTCGTGGTGCTCGGCGCTTCCGAGCGTATCGTCGACCGGATTCATTCCGATACCGATGAGCAAACGCTCTTCAGCTGTGGTCGCCCCGTCCTTCTGGCGCCCGCCAAACCACCCACTGCGATCGGCGAAACGATTGCAATTGCTTGGAATGGCTCGTCCGCCTCGGTCAGGTCTGTGGTCGGTGCTCTGCCTCTCTTGGCGAAGGCGCGTAAGATTTGTGTCATCACCGTCGGCGACAGGCATGAGGTCAGCGGCACGTCCCTGCTGGAGTACTTGGCATGGCATGGCCACACCGCAACACATCGTCATGTAGAATCGGCCATGGGCGTCGGGCCAGGGGAGCAGATTCTCTCGGCTGCGCGCGACGAGGGTGCCGATCTCCTCGTCATGGGCGGCTATGGTCACATGCCCTGGCGCGAATTCTTGTTCGGAGGAGCCACCCGGCAGGTACTTAGGTCTAGCCTCTTGCCGGTGCTCCTGGCTCACTAAGGCGTTGCGGGGTCCTGTGGTTAGGCGCGCAGGCTGATGACGCTTCAAGGATGCAACCCTCAACCACGATGAAATTCAGGTTGGGCAAGGGGCACGCGAAGGAAGCCGGGGGCAAATATCAGCAACGCCCGAGCACGCCTGAACCGTCCCATGATCGCGCTGGTCACCAGAGGGGACGCGTTGCCACCACCTAAATCCTACGCCACGACGCCAAGAGATCTATCGAGAAGGAGATGCCGATGACTAGTCCGAGGATTCTGTCTGCTGTCTTGGCAATGGCAATAGGTCTTCTGTCGTCCGGCGGAAGAGCTGAGGACGCGCAACAACAGACCGAACCGCCGTGTCCTCAAGTCGCGCAGCCCTTTTGCACCATGACCGACCACATGGGGCTCATGGTGCAACGCATGGCACAGATGCGCGGAGTTATGTTGCAATGCGTAAAGCCGGGAGCGCGCTGCGATAAGTCCGCAATGATGAGTGCTATGAAAGACATGGAGGACCGAATGGGCGACATGATGAAGTTCATGATGACGATGTCCGAGGAGCAGAAAAAGCCGGTGGGCCATCCATAACATACGACCCAAAACGACAGTCATCATGACTAACGCGCACTGAAATATGATGCGAGCTCGCCCATTGCCTTGAAATAGAGCCAATGATTCTGCCCCGGCGGAATCATTGATCCAGATCAAGGAGAAAACAATGAAAACGGCGGATTAATTATAGCGGTGAGGAGTGGCCGTGCGGTTGTGGTCGTCGCGTAATCTATAAGTAGAGGAAAGCATTGATGCGTAAGATAATCTTTCTGGTTTCAGCAATATTGCTGGCGGGCGGAGCTGCGCCTGCTTTCGCCGATAGTTGCGATCAGGATCTCGGCCGGGCTCGTCAGGTGCTGAAGCTATCCAAGGCTCAGCCCGATGATATCGCAAAGGCTTGGCAGCTTCTCGGCGAGGCGCGGCAAGCCCGGCTCACGAAGAATGAAAAAGTATGCCAGGCCGAAGTCGCGGACTCTATCGCCCTCCTAAAAAAGACCTGAGTCCTGGACTGGCGTTTGCGTCCCCGCGACATGCGCAAGAGACATAGCTGATAAAAGGATAGGGACCATGCAGTGGGTAATAGCGAACTGGATCTTGATACTCGGTATATTGGCAATCTGCACATTGGCCATCATTGCCTACGTGGCCTCGGAGATGTCCGGCCAAGAGGGAGGCCGGTCAGATCATGGTCACGGTGCCGATGACAAAGTCGCCGCCGCGGGGGCTCCGAAACGGCGCGAAGGGCACACGGACAACCGACACTTCTCGCGGGAGACATAACAGATGCAGCCCATGCATTGGATATCAGAGAATTGGCTCTGGCTAATGGGGTTCTGGGTATTGGTCGGCATTGCCTTCTTCGCTTTTCTGATGTTCGGCCAAGGCGGACGCTGGGCGCGTCGTGGTCACGATACAGACCATGTACGTTCCAGCGGCGGGCCTTCGGAGCGGCACGAAAAGAACAGATAAGAGAGGCCAGTATCCCTACCGCTGCGTACGGTGGAGTGACTCAAGAACGAGCTGTGTCTGGCTGTAGAATGAAAGGATCGAGTTATGGACTGGTTAGCGGCGAACTGGGTGTGGGTATTGATCGCCCTCGCCTTCGTTGCCTTGCACATGTTCGGCCATGGAGGACATGGGGGCCACGGCGGAAACAACGACAGGTCCAACCGCGAATCCTCGGAACGACCTGAAGGCGATAGGCAAAAAGGCCACCACCATCACTCGTAGCAATCGGTCGCATGGCGATTCGATTCAAGCTCGACCCACAATGGATGCGCTGCGGGTGTAGTTGCCCAATGGAGTATGCCCGCCTTACAGATCCCTTTAATAACAGCGAATTCGTCTCAATGTGAGACTGAGTGGAGGATGGGATGTTGAACACGAAACTCGTGACCTGGGCGCTGGGAATTTGGTTCGCTATCACTTTCGTGGTTTGCGTGACTTATGGTCTCGTCACGCCGCAAAGCCTACACATGAGCGATTTTCTGGAAATGGTGCTGCCTGCATTCCGGTGGCTCACCTGGTGGGGCTTTCTGCTCGGCCTTGTCGAGAGTTTCCTCTACGGTGCCTATGCCGGTCTGGTGTATTGTCCGATCTACAACTGGTTGTATCGGCGCTGGGGGAACTTGGTGATCCGCCCACCGTCGTAGAATTCCCGCATGCACTCCGAACAACTGGGCAGACGCGGAACCTTTATGCCGATCTGTGACTGGTGGCGTTAAGTGCGACAGCCGGTGATGCGCGTGATATGAAGAAGAATCTCGCCATGATCGAACGCGTTCTTCGTGTCGTACTGGGCGGTACCCTAGCGGTCTGGGCACTGGTGTTGTTCTTCGGTGGCGCCGGCTTCATGTGGCGGCTGCTCTATGTTGCCCTCCTCCTGCTGAGCGCGGAATTGATGATTGCCGGAACTCGCGGCTATTGCGCAATATACAATCGCTTGGGCTGGAGTACGGCGCAACGAAACACGAATACGCAAGTGTGACTCATGCGACACGAACCTGCTGATGAAAAGAAGGGCAACCCAAGGATATGGCTCTGGGTCGGCGCCTGTTGCGTGATGCTTCTTGCTCTAATTGTGCTCGGATATTGGAACTCTCGCTAGCGGCGGCCGACGCGTGATCTGATTAGATCGCGCCGTTTCGAACAGTCGGTGCGGTCTTGCATATCCGGCCACTTGTGAATCGGCGTGGCACTCCTTTTTTTCCTGAGGCTGGAAAATATCAGGGCTCGGTTATTTTCGGACCCACGATATGACGAGTTGCGGGTCGAGTCCGGAAACATCGATCAATTTGTCGGGGTCGAGGATGCGCAAATGCCGGTAATTAAATTCGATCACGCCGTCCTCGCGCAACTTCCGCAAGATACGATTGACATGAACGGCGGTGAGGCCAACAGCGTCGCCGACATGCTGTTGGGTCAACGGCAAATACAATTCGTCGATGCGGTTGCCTGGCCATTGGCCGCGATAGCGAACAAACAATTCGAGAAGCAGATGAGTCACGCGTTCACGGGCGGAACGCCGGCCTACGCTCGTCAGATGATCGAAAGCCAGATGGAGATCGTGGGATATCAGCCAGGAGAGTCGCATGCCGATCTCTGGCACTTCCCTGGACAGGGGACTAAGATTCTCATGAGGGATAATGCACAGAACGCAGTCCGTCAGCGCCTGCGCGCCGTAGGGCGCCCGTGCGGCCTGGCCGGGAAGCAAGCCCAGGACCGCGCCGGGAAGCGCGAAATGCAGGATTTGACGCCGGCTGTCTTTAAGAGACTGATAAAGAAATGCCCACCCGCTCACGAGAGTGAAGATCGCATTCGCGGGCTTGCCGATGCTGAAAAGATCGGTACCCGCCGCGATCGCCCGCTCGCCCGATCTGAACTGGATCATACTGGCCATCGTCCCGGGCGTGCTGTGTTGGCAAAGGCCGTTGATTTTCGCGGCACACGTATGACACCGGACCGGATTCGCTCCAGGGCGGCTGTTACGAGTGCCGAGCGTCTTTCCGTTTGCCCGCGCTGCAAGGGATATAACCGAGGTCATCTCGCGCTCTCCTACTCTTGGCTCCGGCATGATCCCACCCTTTGGCTTTATCCGACCTGACGGAAATATTTCCGATGGAGGCTTATTTTATGGCCTCAAACAGTAGCAGCCCATTCCGCAACCCGGTATCTGTATAACTACGTACGTACCCACTAGATCGCTCCAGAATTGCCTCATCGCCCGGGCGAGATTGGGGGGGGCAAACTCCGGGCGTCAACACTTTCCGGCAAATGTTTGATCCAGTTTAAGGTTCTGGAGCGACGATCGGCGCACCTTGCTACGCTATCTTTGTAGATGACTATGACACGGGTTCATTCGAAGGCCGCGCCGCCAGTTACAGCCATTACGGTCATGCGCGTCGGCATGGACACGGTGCTGTGCCCATTCTTTGGAAAGTGTGATGGGCTGCTCATGATTCACGCTGCCGACGGAGAGACGACCTTCCTTTCAAATACTGAACACAGCCTGTGCGGCTTTTGCGATCTGATTTTGCGCTCCAAAGTGACCCGTCTGATTTGCGGGTTTGTCCCTGAGGCCGAACGCGACCGAATGCGCGCGGAAGGAATTGACGTCAGGGTGGGTTCATGTGCCCGCTCGATCGAGGAGCTTCTCGCCGAATTCGACGACCTGCCCGAGGCCTGAGGAAGGTGGACCTTCAGACGTTCCGCGGATCGTTCTTATGTTGAGGGCTTATCCTCATATCTGGGCGCGTGAGATGTTTCTGGGAAGCATAACAGATATTGTTCTAAAGCGCGCTGGTCCGGGTCCGATCGAAACAGCTTCCGCGATCGGGTACGGTAGTCAATCGCGCCATAAACACAGCTCCAAAATTGACTGCAATCATTGACTTCAATCAAGGCCATTCAAAAAGGATTAGATTAACTTAACCCGCTATGTCTTCAAAAAGGAGGCCGCAATGAGGGTGGGCGATGTCATGACTCAAGAGGTGTTTTCCGTGCCTCCAGAGGGCGCCATCAGCGATGCGGCAAAGATCATGCTGAAAGAGCGCATTAGCGGTCTGCCTGTCATCAATGCCGCCCACAAGCTCGTCGGGATGGTCACCGAGGACGATTTGCTTCGCCGCGCCGAGACTGGTACCGAAAAAAACCGGCCGCACTGGCTCGAATTCATTGTCAATCCAGGTACGCTCGCCGTCGAATACGTTCATAGTCACGGCCGGAAGGTGGCGGAAGTGATGACCTCCGACGTTGTGACCGCGACCGAGGATACCGCGCTTGAGCAAGCCGTCGAACTGATGGAGCGACGGCATGTGAAGCGTCTGCCGGTTGTTCGCGGTGGACGTGTCGTGGGAATTATCACCCGAGCAAACTTTCTCCATGCATTGGCGGCTAGTCCGCCGAACGCTAAGACAAGAGCGGAAGACAAAGCGATCCGAGATCAGATATGGGCCGAGCTTTGTAAACGCCGGTGGAATGCTCGGGAAGGCAACGTCGTCGTAAGAGACGGCGTTGTCGATGTATGGGGTTATATCGATGACGAACGCCATCGTGATGCGATCCGCGTGGCCGCCGAAAATGTGCCCGGAGTGAAGAAGGTCCGGGACCACCTGATATGGATCGAGCCTTACGTTGGGTCGATTTTGTAAAGGCAGTACAGCCTTTCCAGGGATTTGTTGCAATGGATGTCGCATCCCCAATGCTGCCGCAGCGAGCGGTTCCCCGCCGCCATGATGGGATCATTGGTGAGCTCGACCTCTATTTGATGGGCGAGGGTCGACATTGGCACCTCCATCATAAGCTCGGAGCACACCTTGCTGAGCGGGGCGGCATGTCCGGCGTAGCGTTCGCGCTTTGGGCCCCGAACGCCCGACGCGTCAGCGTTGTGGGAGATTTCAACGCTTGGGATGCTCAGCGACATAAGATGCAGACGGCCGGCGGAAGCGGCGTCTGGCAATTGTTCATCCCAGGGCTGACAGCCGGCGCCCTATATAAGTACGAAATCGAAGGCCGCGATGGCGACGTTCAACCCCTGAAGGCCGATCCTTACGGAGCGATGCAGGAAATTCCACCGCATTCCGCTTCCGTCGTCGCCGACGATGAGCCCTTTCCATGGACTGATGAGGCCTGGATGCAGGGCCGCCGCGGTATTGATCCGCGGCGCGCACCGATGAGCATTTACGAAGTGCATCTCGGATCATGGGCACGTGCCGACGGCAATCGTATGCTCACCTATGCGGAGCTCGCCGATCAACTGATTGACTATGTCAAAGACATGGGCTTTACGCATATCGAGCTTCTGCCGCTCGCGGAGCATCCGTTTTACGGCTCATGGGGGTATCAGCCACTCAGTCTGTTTTCGCCTACACGACGTTACGGCGATCCGCGCGATCTCAAGGCATTCATCAATCGTGCCCACAATGAAGGCATCGGCGTCGTGTTGGACTGGGTTGTGAGCCACTTTCCAGAAGACGGACATGGTCTCGCGCGCTTCGACGGCACGTGCCTCTATGAGCATGATGATCCTCGCCAAGGCCGTCAGCCCGAATGGAATACACTTATCTACAACTACGGCCGCACCGAGGTCGTTAATTTTCTTATCTGCAACGCGCTTCTTTGGCTCGAGGATTTTCACGTCGATGCCCTGCGCGCCGATGCTGTCGCATCAATTCTCTATCTCGATTATGCCAAGCAACCCGGCGAGTGGATCCCGAATACCCACGGAGGAAACGAGAACTTAGACGCCGTTGGCTTCCTTCAGCGCCTCAATGAAGTGATCTACGAGCGATGCCCGGGCGCGTTCACTATCGCAGAAGACTCAACTGCTTGGCCTATGGTGTCGCGACCCACATATGTGGGCGGTCTCGGCTTCGGTTTCAAATGGAACATGGGCTGGATGAACGACACCTTACGCTACATGCGCAGCGATCCAGTTCATCGCAAATACCATCATGGAGACCTGACTTTCGGTCTCCTCTACGGCTTTCACGAAAACTTCATTCTGCCTTTATCTCACGATGAAGTTGTTCATGGTAAGGGCTCGCTCTTGAGCAAGATGCCGGGTGATGTGTGGCAAAAATTTGCAAATCTGAGAGCATATCTTGCATTCTTCTACGCGCATCCCGGTAAGAAGCTACTCTTCATGGGCGCTGAGATCGCGCAATGGCGCGAGTGGAATCACGAAACGAGCCTTGATTGGCATTTGCTTCAGTATCCCGAGCATCGCGGCATGCAAGCCTTAGTGCGCGAATTGAATCATCTTCACAAGGAACTTGGGCCACTTCATGAAAGGGACTGCGAAGGGGAGGGATTTGCGTGGATCGATCCACACGATTCCGATAATAACGTGATTTCCTTCCTCCGCTTCGGCGCGGATCAATCTCAGATCGTTGTCGTGGTTTGCAACTTTTCCCCCGTGGTGCGCCGCGGGTATCGCGTGGGCGTGCCAAAGGCAGGATACTATCGTGAACGGCTGAACACGGATTCCAACTTCTATGGCGGTTCCAATGTCGGCAACGCCGGCGGTGTCGGAAGTGAATCTGCCGTTACCAATGACCTTCCGCATTCTCTTGTGTTGACGCTACCTCCGCTCGCAACACTTGTCTTCCAAGCGACGTGATCCACTTCCTTGAATCGGGCAACCCGGCGCCCCTCGGTGCGCATTGGGACGGCCATGGCATCAATTTTGCGTTGTTTTCTGCCAACGGCGAGAAGGTCGAACTTTGTCTATTTGAGGCAGATGGACGGAAAGAGATCTGCCGCCTCCCGCTTCCGGCCCGCTCCGGAGACGTCTGGCACGGCTATCTTCCAAACGCGCTGCCGGGGTTGCTTTATGGCTATCGTGTCTATGGGCCCTACCGCCCGGAAGGCGGACACCGCTTTAATGGGCACAAGCTACTCATCGACCCCTATGCCCGTAGTGTTAGCGGCGGTGTTCAATGGAACGCGGCGAACTTCGCTCATCAATTTGCCGGCTCACATGGAGAGAGAAGCTTCGACACGCGCGATAACGCTCAATCAATGCCAAAGTCCGTCGTCGTCGCCCCACGTGGGACACTTTCGCACAAACGGCCGGAAACGCCCTGGGCGCGGACCATTCTGTATGAACTCCACGTCAAGGGCATGACGTTCAAACATCCCGATGTCCCGGCCGTCCATCGGGGGACCCTTGCTGGATTGACGGCGCCTGCAGTGATTGCCCATCTGCGTGCGCTTGGAATTACGGCGGTAGAGCTGATGCCGGTATTCGCCTTCGCCGACGAGACCCACCTCTCCGCACAAGGACTGAGCAACTATTGGGGCTACAATCCTTACTCCTTTTTTGCCCTCGATCCGCGCTATCTCTCTGCCGATGACGACTTCACGGTTCTGATCGAGCGTTACCACGATGCCGGGCTGGAAGTCATTTTGGACGTCGTTTTCAATCACACGGCCGAGGGCGACGCGCTCGGTCCGACGTTGTCGCTACGCGGCATCGACAACGCCATATATTATTGGCTCGATCCTGCTGATCCGGCCACCTACGTCAATCATTCTGGATGCGGGAACACACTCAACGTTCTGCATCCTCAGGTCCAACGTCTGATTCTTGATTCCCTTGGAACATGGGCGGCGTTCGGGGTCGATGGTTTTCGCTTCGATCTCGCGCCGATTCTTGGCCATACCGCTGAAGGGTTTTCCCCCGATTCGCCGCTCCTTCGGGCCATTGCCGCCGATCCTGTTCTGTCGAAGCTGAAAATGATCGCCGAACCGTGGGATCTCAGCGGTCACTATCTTGGCCGCTATCCATCGGCATGGGGGCAATGGAACGATCGCTACCGAGACACCGTTCGGCGGTTCTGGCGCGGCGACGCAGGCCAACTGCCCGATCTCGCCACGCGTCTCGCCG
>JAIEMI010000156.1 GCA_019752235.1 Rhodospirillaceae bacterium | reverse complement strand
GAAGCAGGCTGAGAGAGAAGTTCTATCAGCCAACTAGCGTATGGAAGGTCTACAAAATAATATGGCCCGGTCGTTAAGCGACGTTCTTGGGGCCAGGGATCCTTACACATCCGGTCACCAAAACCATGTTGCCAGACTGGCGAATCGCATGGCTGAAATTCTAGGATTAGCTCTGGTGGACTGTCGCGCCGTGGCAGCGGCGGCTGGAGTTCATGACATAGGCAAAGTCAGTATTCCCCAGGAGTATCTAGCCAAGCCGACAAAGCTCGACCCGTTGGAGTGGAGTATCATCAAGACGCATTCCGAACGCGGGTATGAAATATTGCGGCCGATGGAATCCGAGTTTCCGGTCGCAGAAATTGTCTACCAGCATCATGAGCGATTGGACGGCACAGGTTATCCGCGCGGGCTGCGCAATGGGGCCATACTACGTGAGGCCCAAATAATTGCGGTTGCGGACACGGCAGATTCCATAATCAATTCCCGTCCATACCGAAGCGCGCTAGGTAAAGACTACGCAATTCAGGTGCTGACCGAGGAGCGCGGAATCAAAGTACTCCCAGATATTACTGACGCATGCTTGGTGGCGCTCGCCGAATATCCCTAGCCAAGTTCCTACGAGCGCAAATGGATAATTTTTCTGGGTATAGTTTTGGCCCCCGCTCGGGGCGTTATATCCAACTATCCGCTAAGTGTGAGTCTTTAGCTGGAGATAATGGTGCTGCCGAAAAGGATTGAACTTTCGACCTCCCCCTTACCAAGGGGGTGCTCTACCACTGAGCTACGGCAGCGCCATGAGATCGGAGGGGGCGCCCCCTCGCGAAGGCGCGGAACATGCCATATCACCCCCTGGGGCGCAACCACGCTGGCGGGAGGCCGGATTTGGCATTTTTCCTGGGATTTCAGGGCCCTTTAGTGAAGCGTGGAAGTGTGGGAAAACCCGGCCCATGAACACCACCCCGCCGCCCAAAAAACACCGTCCAAAATTGTCATCCGCCGAGGCCCAGGCCCGGCTGGCCGATGCCTTGCGCGAGAACCTGCGCCGCCGCAAGGCCCAGATCAGGGCCCGGGATGGGAAGGATACGGCTGTGGATAAATCAGCTGTGGATAAATCAGAGGCCGATGACGAGGGTAAAACCTCGTAGCCTCGATGGCGCGCACGCGTTACAAGAATCTCCGGTTTTCCACTACGAGATAAAGGCCCGCGATGGGGGTGCTTCCCGATACATGGATCCGCAAGATGGCCACGGAACACGGCATGATATCGCCGTTCACCGAGGCCCAGCGGCGTGACGGCGTGATTTCCTACGGGGTGTCTTCGTACGGCTATGACGCCCGGGTTTCCGACGAGTTCAAGATTTTCACCAATCTCGATTCCGTCGTCGTTGATCCGAAAAACTTTTCCGAAAGCGGCTTCGTTGACCGCAAGACCGACGTTTGCGTGATACCGCCTAACAGTTTCGCTCTGGCCCGCACGGTCGAGCATTTCAAAATCCCGCGTGACGTGCTGGTGATCTGCCTCGGCAAGTCGACCTATGCCCGCTGCGGCATCATCGTCAACGTCACGCCGCTGGAGCCCGAGTGGGAAGGCCACGTGACATTGGAGTTCTCCAACACCACGCCGATGCCCGCGCGCATCTATGCCAACGAAGGTGCGGCGCAGTTCATCTTCCTCAAAGCCGACAGTGTGTGCGAAACCTCTTACGCCGACCGTAAGGGTAAGTACCAGGGCCAGATCGGCGTGACTTTACCCAGACTCTAAGGATCGTTGTTCAGTGGATGCCATAAAGATTCAGGGCGGCGTTCCGCTCCACGGTGAGATCGTCATCGGCGGCGCGAAGAACGCGGCGCTTCCGCTCATGGCCGCCACGTTGCTGACCGATAAACCGCTGACGCTGATCAACATGCCCGAGCTGGTGGATATCACCACCATGGGCAATCTATTGCGGCAACACGGCGCGCGGGTTGATCAGTCGGCTTTAGCGCCGGACGCGGGCGACGGCGAAGCCGGCGCCACGGGGCGCTCCATGACGTTGACGTCGGAGCGCATCACCAGCATTACGGCGCCGTATGATCTGGTGCGCCGCATGCGCGCGTCGGTGCTGGTGTTGGGCCCGCTTCTGGCGCGCATGCATGAAGCGAAGGTCTCGCTGCCGGGCGGCTGCGCCATCGGCACACGTCCTGTGGATTTGCACCTGAAAGCGCTGGAAAGCCTGGGCGCGAAGATCGAATTGAAAGAGGGCTATATCCACGCCACCGCCCCGGGCGGTCTGAAGGGCGCGCATGTGGTGTTTCCGAAAGTCACCGTCGGCGGGACCGAAAACCTGCTGATGGCGGCAACGCTGGCGGCGGGCGAAACCGTGCTTGATAACGCCGCGCGCGAACCGGAAATCACCAACCTCGCCGAGTGCCTGAACGCCATGGGCGCGCAGATTACCGGGCTTGGGTCCGGCACGCTGCGCATTAAAGGCGTGAAAGCGCTGCACGGCGCGCGCGTCGCGGTT
Organism: Rhodospirillaceae bacterium; assembly: GCA_019752235.1. GTDB lineage: Bacteria > Pseudomonadota > Alphaproteobacteria > Rhodospirillales > Rhodospirillaceae > SHVO01. The sequence continues at coordinate 34,520 of JAIEMI010000156.1, read as the reverse complement.
ATTCCCGACCGTATCGAGACCGGCACGTACGCTATCGCCGCCGCCATCACGCGCGGCAAGGTTTTGCTGAAGGGCACGCGTTTTGACCTGCTGGATTCCGTATTCAGCGCCATGCGTCAGGCGGGCGTGAGCATCGAACCTACCGAAGGCGGCGTTGTGGTGTCGGCGGAAAACGGTTTGAACGGCGTCGATGTGATGACGGAACCGTTCCCTGGTTTCCCCACGGACATGCAGGCGCAATGGATGGCGCTCATGGCGACCGCGTCGGGCGCGTCGATGATCACGGAAACGATTTTCGAAAACCGCTTCATGCATGTGCCGGAACTGACGCGCTTCGGCGCCGACGTGAACGTGCACGGCTCATCGGCCATCGTGCGCGGCCGCAAGGCCCTGTCGGGCGCTCCGGTGATGGCGACGGATTTGCGGGCGTCGTCCTCGCTTATATTGGCGGGACTGGCAGCTTCGGGCGAAACCCTGGTGAACCGCATCTATCACTTGGATCGCGGGTACGAGCGGTTGGAGGAGAAGCTCGGCGGATGCGGCGCGCGGATCGAGCGGATTGTTGGCGGATAAGTATCTGATAACATTTACTTTATAATCGCCTCAGACCCTATTGCGGTGCAGCATAAAACCGTCGAACATGACGGTTCTGCACCTGCCAGAGGGGATAATAAAAAACAACAATGGCCATTCAGGTCGGACTGACCCACCGCACGCACTACACCTACGACAAGCTCATCAATTTGGGCCCGCAGATTGTTCGCTTGCGTCCCGCGCCGCATTGCCGCACGCCGATCCTGTCTTACTCGCTGCGTGTCACGCCGAAAACGCATTTCCTGAATTGGCAGCAGGATCCGCAGTCCAATTACCTGGCGCGATTTGTGTTTCCGGAAAAGACGCGTGAGTTCCTGATCGAAGTCGATCTGGTCGCTGAGATGGCGATCATCAATCCCTTCGACTTCTTCTTGGAAAAGGGCGCCGAGAAAGCGCCCTTCGACTATGAGAAGGCGCTGGCGCATGAGCTGAAGCCCTACATGGTGAAGGAGCCGCAGGGGCCGCTTCTGAAGAAACTGCTGGCGGGGATCGACAAGACCCCGCGCGCCACCATCGACTTCCTCATCGACATTAACCGCGATCTGCAGCAGCGCATCGGCTATGTCATCCGGCTGGAGCCGGGCATTCAGACCTGTGAGCAGACGCTGAAGCTGGCTAAAGGCTCGTGCCGCGATAGCGCGTGGCTGTTGGTGCAGATTTTGCGCCACCTGGGTTTCGCCGCGCGGTTTGCCTCGGGCTATCTCATTCAGTTGGTCGCCGACGAGAAATCCCTCGACGGGCCCAGCGGCACGGACAAGGATTTCACAGACCTGCATGCGTGGACTGAGGTGTTCCTGCCAGGCGCGGGCTGGATTGGGCTCGATCCGACATCCGGCTTACTGGCGGGCGAGGGGCATATCCCGCTGGCCTGTACGCCCGATGCGTCCAGCGCCGCGCCCATCAGCGGCGGGCTCGACGAATGCGAAGTCTCGTTCCATCACGAGATGTTTGTCACCCGCATCAACGAACAGCCCCGATCGACCAAGCCTTACACGCCGCAGCAATGGGGCGCCATCGAAGCTCTCGGACATGCCGTGGAACGCGATCTGGCGGCGGGCGACGTGCGCCTGACCATGGGCGGCGAGCCCACTTTTGTTTCCATCGACGACGCCAACGGGCCCGAATGGAACACGGCGGCGCTGGGCCCCAAAAAGCGCATCATCGCGGCGGGCCTCGTGGACAAACTCATGCGCCGTTTCGCGCCGGGCGGTTTGCTGCATTTCGGCCAGGGCAAATGGTATCCGGGCGAAAGCCTGCCGCGTTGGGCGCTGACCGCCTATTGGCGGCGCGACGGCAACGCGATTTGGGCCAACGGGGAATTTCTCGCGCGTGAAGATCACGATTACGGCTACACGCCCGCCGAAGCCGACACATTCATCTCGGCGCTGGCGCGGCGCCTGAAGGTGCCCGAGGAGTCCGTACACGCGGCGTTTGAAGACCCCTGGCACTATATCCGCCGTGAGCGGCTACTGCCTATCAACGTCGATCCGCTCGATAACAAACTCGAAGACGAGGAGGAGCGCGCACGGCTGGCTGACGTCTTCGACCGTGGCCTCGATATTCCGCGCGGCTATGTGCTGCCGATCTCGCGCCGCCACGAGGCCACGGGGCCGGTTTGGCAGTCCAGCGCTTGGATCACGCGCCGCGAGCGGCTTTATTTGATGCCCGGCGACAGCGCCATCGGCTACAGGCTGCCTCTGGACTCGCTGCCGTGGGTGGATGCGGCGAGCTATCCTTATATTTACGAGCAGGATCCTTTCGACGGCCGTCCGCCCTTACGGCCGCGCAAAGTCGATGACGAGGCCCTGGCGAAGCAGAAACAACAGCACATCAAAGGTAAGCCCGAGGAGCACAGCGAAGCCCGCGTGCGGCCGGCCATGGAAGAACTGCGCAGCGGCAAGCTGAAACGCGGCCAGCCCGCGCCGTGGGTGGTCCGTACGGCGTTGGCGGTGGAAGCGCGCCACGGGCGGCTTTATGTGTTCATGCCACCGACGGAAAAGCTGGAAGACTACCTCGACCTGATCGAAGCCATCGAGGAGACCGCGGTTGAAACCGGCCTGCCGGTGATCATCGAAGGCTATACACCGCCGCGCGATCCGCGCCTGAATTCCCTGGCCGTGACGCCCGATCCCGGCGTGATCGAGGTCAACGTGCACCCCGCGGCGAGCTGGGATGAGCTGCTGCGCATTACCCAGGGGGTTTACAGTGAAGCGCGTCTGTCGCGTTTGTGCACCGAGAAGTTCATGACCGATGGGCGCCATGTGGGTACGGGCGGCGGCAACCACATTGTCGTCGGCGCGGCCACGGCGGCCGACAGTCCGTTTCTGCGTCGCCCCGATCTGCTACGTTCGCTGATCACCTATTGGCAGAACCATCCGGCGTTGTCCTATCTGTTTTCGGGCCTGTTCATAGGCCCCACCAGCCAGGCGCCGCGCATCGACGAAGCCCGCGACGATGCGTTGTACGAAGTGGAAATCGCCTTCGCGCAGATCGACAAGGCGGGCCAGCATTGTCCGCCATGGCTGATCGACCGCACGCTGCGCCACCTGCTGACCGACGTGACCGGCAACACCCACCGGGCCGAGTTCTGCATCGACAAACTTTACTCGCCGGATTCGTCCTCAGGCCGTCTCGGCCTGGTGGAATTCCGTGCCTTCGAAATGCCGCCGCACGCGGAGATGAGTCTGGCGCAGCAACTTTTGTTGCGCGCGCTGATCGCGCGCTTCTGGAAGCAGCCCTACACCAACAAGATGGTGCGCTGGGGCACGGAACTGCATGACCGCTTCATGCTGCCGTACTTCGTCGAGCAGGATATCCACGACGTGCTGGCCGAGATGCGCGAAGCCGGCTACGCCTTCGAAGATGCCTGGTTCCTGCCGCACCTGAATTTCCGCTTCCCGGTACACGGCGGCGTTACCGTGAAAGGCCTTCAGCTCGAAATCCGTCATGCGCTGGAGCCGTGGCATGTGCTGGGCGAGGAGCCCGGCGGCGGGGGCACGGTGCGTTTTGTCGACAGTTCGGTTGAACGGCTGCAAGCGCGCGTCAAAGGCATGGTGTTCGGGCGGCACGCCGTGACGTGCAACGGGGTCAAAATGCCGCTGCATCCCACGGGTGTCGAAGGCGAGTACGTCGCCGGCGTGCGCTATAAGGCGTGGTGGCCGCCATCGGCGCTGCATCCAACCATTCCGCCGCATGGGCCGCTGGTGTTCGATTTGGTGGACAACTGGTCGGGCCGGTCGTTGGGCGGTTGCACCTACCATGTCAGCCATCCCGGCGGGCGCAACTTCGAGACCTTCCCGGTCAATGCCCACGAGGCGGAAGGCCGCCGCCTGGCGCGCTTTTTCCCGTATGGGCACACGCCCGGACATTTTCAGATGCGCGATCCAGGGCCTAACCCCGACTTCCCTTTCACGTTAGACTTGCGGCGTGTCTGATCGGGTGACGTTAGGCCAAGGGGATAACCTCCCCGGGGGGCAAAGCGCCGTGCAGGCGTCGCAGATGGGCGACGCGGCAGCCTTCGGCTATGCGTCGGGCCGGACGGGCGAACCGGTCTACGATGAAATCGTCACCGGCACAGGTTCCTTGCGCGCCCATTGGCAGCCGCTGCTCGCGCAATTGAGTCCGCTGAACTCTAAGGACATGGCTGAGCGTGTGGAGGAATCGATGCGCCTCCTGCGCGAGAACGACGTCACCTATACGGTCTACGGCGACCCGCAAAACATCGCGCAGTCCAACGAGCGTCTGTGGCCACTGGATATCATGCCGCTGCTGATCTCCGCGGAGGAGTGGCGGTCGATCTCCGCGGGCGCGCTGCAGCGGGCGCGCCTGCTCAACACTGTGCTCGGCGATATTTATGGCGCGCGGCGCTGCGTGGCTGACGGTGTGCTGCCGCCAATGCTGCTGGAGGGAAACCCGGCCTTCCTGCGGCCTTGTCATGATCTGAAGCCTATCGGCGGCACCTATCTGCATTTGTATGCGGCGGATCTGGGCCGTGCCGCCAACGGTCAGTGGTGTGTGCTGGCGGATCGCACTGAAACGCCGAGCGGCGCAGGCTATGCGCTGGAAAATCGCAGCGTCATTGGCCGCGTGCTGGCCGACTGCATGGACCCGACCGTGGGCGGCACGCGCATTGCGCCGCTCACACCCTTTTTCAATACCTTCCGCGACGGCTTGTTGGCGCTGGCGCCGCCGAACCGCGTTACCCGCGAAGCGCCCCGCATCGTGCTATTGACGCCGGGCCCTTACAACGAAACTTATTTCGAGCATCTTTATCTCGCTGGGCATCTCGGTGTGACGCTGGTGCAGGGCGCGGACCTGACCGTGCGTGACCGGCGGGTTTACATCAAAACCGTCAGCGCGCTGGAAACGGTCGACATCATCCTGCGCCGCGTCGATGATAAATTCTGTGATCCCCTCGAACTCTACCGCGATAGCGCGCTGGGCGTGGCCGGACTGCTGGAGGCGGTGCGGGCAGGCACCGTGACGGTTGCCAATGCCTTAGGCGCGGGCGCGGTGCAAGCGGCGGCCTTTAAGCCGTTCTTCCCGGCGCTGTCGCGCGCGTTGATCGGCGAAGACCTAGTGCTGCCCGACGCGCCGAGCTGGTGGTGCGGGGGGGAGGCGGAAAAAAACCATGTCCTCGGCAGCCTTGATGATCTAGCGGTGCGGCCGGCCTTTGCGCCCTTAAGCATCCTGCGCGCGGCGCAGACCGATCTCTCCCAAGCCGACCGCGAAAATCTGACGGCGCGTATTGCGGCGCGGCCGCAAGACTACGTGGGTCAGACGCGCGTGACGTTGTCCAGCGCGCCGGTATGGGAGGGCGGCAAGATGGAGCCCCGGCCCGTCTCTCTGCGGGTCTATGTCGCGATGGGGCCCGACGGCTTTGTTGTCATGCCCGGCGGGCTCACCCGTACGTCGCGTCCAGGTGGAGTTCACGCCATCTCCATGCAGTCCGGAGGAGGCAGCAAAGACACGTGGGTCTTGCAGAGTAAAATGGACGATATCGCCGCGCGTGCGTCGGAGACTTCGTCCAATATCGTGGCGCTGCCGGAAATAGCGGTGCGACGCACATCGCCCGGGGCGTTGCCCAGCCGTGTGGCGGACAGTCTATTTTGGACCGGCCGTTATGCCGAACGTACGAATAGCACGGTGCGGCTGTTGCGCACTATCGTTGCGGGCCTTACCGATCCGGCGCGGGGCTGGGATTTGCATGACGCCGAGCCGCTCTTGAACCTTTCAGCCTACACGGGCCTCTTGCCGTGGATCGATCCCGAGTCCGCGACGCCGCAGCAGATCATCGCGCTGGTGCATAGGGCCCTGTTCGAGCCTTCGCAAGCCGGCGGTATTCGCGCGCAACTGAACAAACTCATTGGTGCGGCCGGCGACGTGCGCGACCGCCTGCCCGCGGATTGCTGGCACGCGCTGACCGCCCTGGGGCGCGCGCCACTGGTCTCGATGAGCCGCGCAACGCCGGTGCAAGTGCTGCTGCGCCTCAACGAACTGGTAACTTTGGGCACGTCGCTCGCGGGCGCCATCGATGAATCCATGCCGCGCGGCGACAGCTGGCATTTCCTGGAGATCGGCAAACGTCTCGAGCGCGCGATCCAGTTGGTGGCGTTGATGCGGGGCATCTCCGGCGTGCGCTTTTCGGGCGAGGCTATCACTCATGTCTCTGAGCGCCGACAGTTGCAGGCCATCGTCGCGCTGGTCGGCGCAAATGTTGAGCCGGGTTCAGCTCGCCTGCCCGACCGTCGCGCCGTGCTGGAGGCGGTTTTGGCCAATGGCGACGATCCGCGCACGCTCGTCTACCAGTTGATCAGCCTCAACACGCATTTGGCGCTCCTGCCGCATTCGGTGACACGGGACGGGGCCGCGGCCGGTCTGGTTACGCAAGCGGCGGAGCGGGTAGCCGGCGCCCTTGTCATGGTGCGGGATGCAATAGCTGCCGCAACACGCGGCGGAAAAAAGCCTTCCGATGCACCCCATCCCGAGAACAATTCCCTGCGTGCGGCATTCTCCTTGCTGGACGCCGTACTTCCGGAAATCTCCGATCTTCTTTCGCGCGCGTACTTTACCCACGCCTTCGCGCGGCGGGCGTGAAGAAGGCGGCGTGATGGCGGAAGTTCTTCAGGAGAAACAGCCCGTGCGCGATGTTGCCGATCCCGCTCCCACCGACCCGCCTCAATCGCGGGTTCATAACCCTTCCCCGGAGCCCATGCGCTACCGCATCCGGCACACCACGTCTTGCGAGTACACCGAAGAAATTCAGCATGCGCAACACACGCTGCATCTGAACCCGCGCGCATTGCCGCGTCAGGCGTTCACCAAAAACGTGATCACGCTTGAGCCGCCGGCGGCGCGTTTGGTGGAGCATGTGGATTACTTCGGTAACCCCATCACCTACCTTGCCCTCGAAATTCCGCATAAAAAACTGTTTGTGCAGGTGGACTTCGAAGTCGAAGTGATGCCGCCGCCCAACTACGACCTTTCCGCGACGCCGCCGTGGGAAGAGATCAAGGCGACCATCTACGCTCCGCCCGATGCGCTGGCCAAGGATTCCAATCTTTTTGCTTTTTCTTCCAGCATGATCCCGCCGCTGCCTGGCCTTGCGGAATATGCCGCGCCTTCCTTTACACCGGGGCGGCCGATCGGCGAGGTGGCCTTCGACCTCATCACGCGCATTCATGCCGACTTTGTCTTCGACCCAGTCGCGACCACCATCGCAACGCCGCTGGCGGACGTGCTCACCCACAAGCGTGGCGTTTGCCAGGACTTCGCGCATCTTGCCATCGGCTGCCTGCGCGGCATGGGCCTCGCCGCGCGCTATGTCAGCGGTTATCTGCGCACCGTTCCACCGCTCGGTCAGCCCCGCCTGGTGGGCGCCGACGCGACGCACGCGTGGCTGTCGGTTTGGTGCGGCGGAGACCTTTGGCTCGACCTGGATCCCACCAACGGCACGCTGGGCTCCACCGATATGATCACCCTCGCGTGGGGGCGCGACTACGATGACGTCAGCCCCATGCGCGGCGTTATCATCGGCGGCGGGGGCCAGAATCTGACTGTAGAAGTCGATGTTGAGCCGGTCGACGAAGCCCAAATGACCGAGATCCCCGTGTCCGAACCCCCGGCACTTGAGCCTACACAAACGCAAAGTCAGAGCCAGACGCAGGCTCCAGCCTAAAAGCCGTTTCAGGCCATATCCAACGCAAAATCAATGCGTTAGCCTCTTTATGAGAAGTCTGACGCATGGCTGTTGCCGCACCGCGGCGGGTGGTGGCGGGGGCTAAAACCGTGTAAAAGCCGCGCCTGCCTTCCTAAATGAGCACAACCGTTATGAGCGCCGACCGCAAAGAACCCCTCGTCATTGCCGTACCCAAGGGCCGCATTCTCGGCGAAGCCTTGCCGATTATCCGTGCGGCCGGCATCGAACCCGAGGCGGCCTTCGGCGACGAAAGCTCGCGTAAGCTGATGTTCGATACCAATCAGGCGAACATCAAACTGATCCGCGTGCGGTCCTTCGACGTGGCGACGTTTGTGGCCTTCGGCGCGGCACAACTCGGCATTGCCGGCAACGACGTGTTGATGGAATTCGACTATTCGGAGATTTACGCGCCGCTCGATCTCGGTATCGGAACCTGCCGCCTGTCCATCGCACAGCCAAGGGATCTCGACGAGAGTCTGGCCTTGGACCGCCTCAGCCACGTGCGTATCGCCACCAAGTATCCGCACATCACCAGCAAATGGTTCGCCGACCGCGGCATTCAGGCGGAATGCGTGAAGCTGAACGGCGCCATGGAGTTGGCGCCGGTGCTGGGTTTGTGTCCCCGCATCGTCGACCTGGTCTCGACCGGCCACACGCTTAAGGCCAATGGCCTTGTGGAAGTTGACGTCCTGGCCCATGTGACGTCACGCCTCATCGTTAATCGCACGGCGCTGAAGGTCCGCCCGCAGGAAGTGACCGGCTGGATCGAGAAATTCCGCGCGGTGGTTGACGGCGCGCCGCAGCGCAAAGCCGGGTGACATCATGGCGTTGAAGCTCTCGGCCGAGGATCCTGGCTTCGCCGACGCTTTTGCCGCTCTCATCGCCAAAAGCCGTGAGGCCAAAAGCAATGTCGATGATGTCGTCGCCGCCGTGCTGGCGGATGTGAAGGCGCGCGGGGACCAAGCCGTCATCGATTATTCGCTGAAGTTCGACCGCCTCAGCCTGACGCCGGCGACGCTCGCCTTCTCAACCGACGATATCCAAGGCGCTGCGGCCAAGTGCGATGCCAAGACGATGGCCGCGCTCAATGAGGCTGCTGAGCGCATACGCGCTTATCACGCGCGTCAATTACCCACCGACGATTTCTTCACGGACAAATCGGGCATCGGTCTCGGCTGGCGTTGGACCGCGGTATCTTCGGCAGGACTTTATGTACCTGGCGGTACTGCGGCGTTGTTCTCGTCGGTGTTGATGAATGCTATCCCCGCAAAGGTTGCGGGCGTGGATCGTCTCGTCGTCACCATGCCGACACCCGAGGGTAAAACCAATCCGCTAACGCTGGCGGCGTGCGCGATTGCCGGCGTCGATGAAGTCTATCGCGTCGGCGGCGCGCAGGCCGTCGCCATGCTGGCCTATGGCACCAAAACCGTACGTGCCGTGGATAAGATCGTCGGTCCCGGCAATGCCTACGTCACATCCGCCAAGAAGCAAGTCTTCGGCACAGTGGGTATCGACATGATCGCGGGCCCCTCGGAAGTGACGGTGGTGTCGGATGCGCAAACCGATCCTGCCTGGGTGGCCGCCGATTTGTTGGCGCAGGCCGAACACGACGCCTCATCGCAGTCCATTCTCATCACCGATGACGCGGCTTTTGCCGCGCGCGTCATTCAGGCGATCGAAGGTCATCTCAGAACCCTGCCGCGCCGCGAGACGGCGGCTAAGAGCTGGAACGATAATGGCGCGGTGATAGTCGTCAAAAATATTGCAGATGCCGCGGCGCTGGTGAACCGCATCGCGCCTGAGCATCTGGAACTCGCGGTCGCCGACCCTAAGGCGCTGGCCAAGAGTATCCGTCACGCCGGCGCGATTTTCCTGGGCCGGCACACGCCCGAAGCTGTCGGCGATTACAGCGCCGGTCCCAGCCACGTGCTGCCCACGTCGGGCGCGGCGCGGTTCTCGTCGGGCCTTGGCGTCCTGGACTTCATGAAGCGTACCTCGCTGATCGACTGCGGCGTTGCGGGTCTGGCCGCGATTGGACCCGGCGCGCTCGCCATGGCCGAGGCGGAAGTGCTTGATGCCCACGCTTTGTCCGTGGCGATCCGCCTCAACAACCGGGGCGCCTGATGACGATGGACCCGGGCAATGACGGGCCCGGCGGGGCCGATGACGGTAGCTTCGGCGGCGACGCCGAGCGCCGCCGTTCCATTGTTAAAGTCCAACTCGACGAAAAATCTTTTCTGCGCCGCCGCCCGGAAGTGGAACACGAGCGCGAAGTCGCGCTGTTCGACCTGCTGGAAGAAAACACATTCATCCTGAAAGGCGAAGGCGCGGCGCCTGGGCCGTTCCACCTACGCCTCGCACTGTCCGAAGATCGCCTGATTTTTGACGTGCGCGATACCAGCGATGCGCCGTGCCGTGAGATTGTCATGGCGGTGAAGCCGTTCCGCATGGTGATCAAAGACTACTTCCTGGTCTGCGAAAGTTATTTTGACGCCATCAAAACCTCGTCACCATCGCAGATCGAAGCCATCGATATGGGACGGCGCGGCCTGCATAACGAGGGCGCGCAGATGCTGCGCGAGCGGTTGGCCGAACACGTTGAACTTGACCAAGGCACCTCGCGGCGTTTTTTCACGCTACTCTGCGTGCTGCATATGCGCGGGTAGGGGGCGCGGGGGCATATGATTCTTCCATCATCCGTTTTGTTCTGCTGCACCATGAACGAAATCCGTTCGCCTATGGCGGAAGGCATCATGAAACGCTTTCACGGCACGCAGGTATTTGTGGATTCGGCGGGTGTGCGCCAGGGTGGCCTCGACCCGCTCATGGTCGAAGTGATGAATGAGATCGGCGTCGACATGGCGCGTCACAAACCCAAAATCTTCGATAACCTCACAGACGACTCTTTTGATATGGCCATCGCGATGTCGCCCGAAGCCAAGGCCGCCGCTGACGAGATGACACGTTATATGTCGTGCGATGTGCGGCTGTGGAACATTGTCGACCCGTCATTGACCGAAGGCAGCCGCGACGCACGTCTGGCGGCCTACCGCGCGACGCGCGACCAGCTGCAGCAAAAGATCCTCGATCTGTTCCCGCGCGGCGAGCACTTCTGATGGCGTCATTTGTCCTGGCCTCGGCGTCGCCGCGGCGGCTGCAGCTTTTGCAGCAGATCGGCTACGTACCTGATGTCGTCGCGCCTACCGACATTGATGAGACCCCGCATAAGGACGAAGCGCCCGGCGCACTGGCTTTGCGGCTCGCGGTGGAAAAGGCGTCGGCGGCTGCGGTCATCCATCCCAATGCCGTCATTCTGGCCGCCGATACGGTGGTGGCCTGCGGGCGGCGCATTCTGCCCAAGGCTGAAACCGAGAAGGACGCCTGGGTCTGCCTCAAGCTGCTCTCGGGCAAGCGCCACCGTGTCTATGGCGGTATTGCCGTGCGTGCGCCGGATGGCAAGATTTGGGCGCGCACGGTCATGACTGTGGTGAAGTTTGCCCGCCTGACGGATGAGGACATGAAAGCCTACGTCGCTTCAGGCGACTGGAAAAGCAAAGCCGGCGGCTACGCCATTCAGGGCGGAGCGGGCGCCTACGTCAGCACTATTAACGGCTCTTATCCGAACATTGTGGGCCTCTGCATCCACACCGCGCGTAAACTGCTGCTGGCCGCGCAGGCACATGCCGCCAAGCTCTAAAAGAAAAACCCCCGCCGGTTTCCCGGCGGGGGCCTAGGCTAAGTTTCTTCGGTCGGGTTTAGCCGCCGAAGTGATAACGCACCCGCGCGCCGAACATGCGGGGTTCGCCGTAGATTGTCGCCCATGACAGCAGAGATCCGATCTGGAAGACGTCCGTATTGCTGATGCGGTACAGTTTGTTGGTGATGTTTGTCGCATACAGGCCGATATCAATGCCCGTCTGGTAGACATTGTTCCAGTCCAGGGAGCCGTTGAGGGTGCCGAAGGGCTCCAGAACCGCGCCGGGCTGGAAAGCCGGCAAAATCAGCGCCTCGGTATTCTGGGCGGCGTTATGTGCATAATTCAGGAACACCGACATCTCGCCGTACTCTTCCGGTACCGGCAGGGTGACCGTGCCGCGCAGGCTGTAGATGTAGGGCGAGACATACTGCCCCTTCAGACAGCGCAGGTTGGAATTTGTGCCCGCGGTGGGAACTGCGCCGGTGCAATCCGGCAGGATTCCGTTCGAGACGATGTTGTACCGTGTGTACTTGAAGTCCGTATGGCTGAACGAAGCGCCCAGTTCCAGCCATTCGAAGGGGCGGATGGTGCCGTCCAGTTCGATGCCGTAGATGTGCGCCGACGCCGGGTTGATGCGGGCGCCGCTGGACAGGGTCGCCGGGTTGAAGTCGCCGGTGGCCTTCTGGATGTTCGTGTAGTTGAGGTAGTAGAACGTGCCGTTCAAGCGCGTCGGGATGTTGCCCAATTTGATGTCGGACTTGAAGCCGCCTTCATACGAGGTCACATATTCGGGCGTGAAGGTACGGGTCGTCGGGAACACCGCATAGGCGTTGAAGCCGCCGGACTTGTAACCCTTGGCAACTTTGCCGAACAGCAGCAGGTCTTCACGGACTTTGTAGTCCAGGCCCACGGTCCAGTTGGGTGCGTCGCTCTTCAGTGTGGCCCCAAAGCGGCAGCCGGCCACCGGATCTCCCGTGACGACGGAGCTGTCGTGCGAGCAGACCGAGGCTCCCGGTGTCGTGGTGGACGGCGCCCACAACGACGCGCTGCCTGTGATCGTATCCCAGGTGTGGCGATAGCCGCCGGTCAGCTTCAGACCTTCGAGCGAAGAAATGTAGCCGCCGATGTCGAGACTGGCCTGAACATAGATTGCTTTAGATTCGTTGCGCACGTCGCTACGGAGCTGGTTGGCGCCGCAGAAGTTTGTGAACGCCGCCGGGCAATAGATGAAAGACGAGGCGCCCGACGGGCCCGCCGGCTTCTGGTCGTAGAAAAAGCCGCCGACGGTATAGGTCAGCCTCTTGTCCAGCGCCGTGCCTTGGGCCTGCAGTTCCTCGGTGATGGTAGTCAGGTGATCGCGCGGCAGCGGGTTGATGCGCAGCGAAGAGTCATATTGCTGCGCGGGTGCGCCGTCGCCGTCGTAGTAGTAGAAGCTCTTGAACCGCTGATAGCTGAAGATGTTGCGGATCGCGAGGTCTTCGTTAATTTGAAAGCGCGACGTGTTGGATACGCCCCACGTTTCCGTGCGCTGGCCTTGATCGACGCTGGGCGCGGTGGCGCGCGGTCCCAGGTTGTTGGCCTGTGTGGTCTGGTTACGGTAAACATCGCAAGACACGGCGATGAACGATGGTCCGGGCGGCGTTAGCGGCGGATCGACGCAGAAGCCGACGCCTTGCAGACCGGGAATGTTGAAGCCTTTGTGGATCAGGCCCGTGCCGTTATTCGACTGATGGGTGCCATAGCCCATCGTGTAGTTTTCGAAGTTGTCGGTCGGTGTGAAGGTGATGCCCAGGCGGCCTGAGTACCAGTGCGTGTCGTCGAGCTTTTTCTTGAAGGTTATATCGCGGGTATAGCCGTCGCGGTCGGTGTAACCGCCCACGGCGCGCACGAGCAGCTTATCCGCGATGACCGGGACGTTGAGGACGCCTTCGAATTCGGTGGTGTCGTAGTTGCCGAACTTGGCGCTCACTGACCCTTCAAGTTTATCGGTCGGTTTGCGCGGCACCAGCAGGATCGCGCCGCCGGTGGTGTTGCGGCCAAACAGCGTGCCTTGCGGACCGGCCAGCACTTGTAGATTTTCCAGGTCGAGGTAGTTGCCGGCTGAACCTTGCTGGCTGAGCGAGATCGGAGCAGGCAGCGGCACTTCGTTCATGTAGACGACGACGCCGGGCGAGGCTTGGAACGTGGCGCCTTGGCCGCGCAGCGTGAATGTTTGCGAATCGCGCGTTCCCTGACCGTTCGAGCCGACCACCAGTGACGGAACGGTGGCTTGCAGATCCTGCGGCTTGGTGATGTTCAGCTGCCGCATGCGTTCGCTGGAGAACGCCGTGATCGAGATGGGTACGTTTTGATTAAGTTCTTCGCGGCGGCTCGCCGTCACGACGATGTCGGGGATGCTGTCCTGAGCCGCCATCACTGGCGCGGCAGCTTGCTGTTGTGCCGATGCCGGCGACTGATTCAAACACACGGCGGCGAGCACCGTGCTGCATAACAACATGTAATTGAACTGCGATTTCATGTGACCCCTCCCAAGGCCTAACTCGTCGCGATGGCGGCGCGTTGAACTCCCGAACCAATACAAACGTAATTATGGACGCCCCTAATGACGCATATGCTGTTACACATTCGCGCGTCTGTCAAACTTGCGTAAGGGGTTGAGGGCCGGGATACGTGATTCGAACAGCTGTTAGGTCGCGCCGTCCTCTCCAAAGAGAGACTTTCGTCCGGTCCGATAATGTAACAGTGCGATCTCCTCTGATGCGTTTGACGGCGCCTGCAAGCGCTCGGTTACACGCCAACCCAATTGCATCAAAAGCTTACATAATCGGCGTACGCCGCTCTGTAACTTGTTCTTCTATATGAATATACAAAACAAGTTTGTGAACTTGATTTGTCCGGACAAAGGGCCTTTGTTATTTTTCAGTGTGCTTAAAACTAGGTAGACTTGTGTCTAGTGGAGATCGAAGCGCTGTCGCTTCTGGGTTGGAGAGGGCCAAATGTCTGTAAAATCGTGTCTTTCAGTGATGGCGCTGGCATCTGCCGCGCTTGCATTTAATCCCGCGCAGGCCGCCGAAAGCCGCAGCTTCGTCGTCAATTGGTTCACCGACGCCAACTATTATGCGGGCGAGGGCGCGAAGTCCGAATGTCCCGACGGCCTTAATCCCTCGGCGATCGATTTCTATCGCCGTGATTTGCTGCGGATAGGCATCCCGAAAGAGAAAATCGAGGAAGCCTTAAAGGATTTCCCGGGCGAGGGCGGTTTGACGCAGCCCTGGGTGCCGATGGTCATGACGCGCGGCAACGGTAAGGACAACGTTTACCAATTTCCCGAAACCGCGCCGGACCCGATGCTGAAAACCGTGAAGGGCAAACACGGCCTCGGCTTCAATCTCGACGGCCGCAAGGATAAGAACGATTTCGTCGATCCCATCACCGGTGAGGAGGGCGTCGATAACCAACTCTACCGCGCCATGGGTTGTATCCGTTCCTACCGCGGTCTCCCGCCGCCGGGACATCCGTCGCAGCCCGAGATTCATTGGGACGTCCTGCGCAACGTCATGAACGCCTGGATTGTCACGGTCACGGCCGAGAACGGTTTTCAGCAGGACGGCCCGGTGATTGTGCACTTTAATCGCGCGCTGCAGCCCATTACCCGCGCCGCCAGCGGCAATGTACAGCCCGACATGAGCTACCGCCTCGATCCTGATCCGCGCACCCACAACGAATTCAAGGGCAAGCTGAAGGAAGGAATGATCACCACTGAAGCGTCGAAGTTCACCATGAAGTTTGATGAGTACATCATCCACGAAATGGACTTCGACAAAGCCAAGATGCGCCTGGAAGTGAAGCCCGACGGCTCGCTTGAGGGCTACATCGGCGGCTATCAGCCCTGGTACACGATTTATTACGGCATCGCGCGCGTTGCTCACATCGCGGAGTACGCCGCCTCGGTCGATGCGCCGGGCGTCTACTACGCGCTGAAGAAATTGGCCGATGCCGATCCCGATCCGGCCACGGGCCAGAACCGCGCCATCTCCACCACGTGGCACATCGAAGCGGTGCGGGCCTTCACCGTCGGCGAGAATCAGAGCGTGCAAGCCACGCCCTCAGCTCAAGCACGCTAGAGTATTTGGTAATGATCACACGTACAGGCCTTCGTCTGGCCGCTCTTGCTGTTGGCGTCGCCGCGGTGTCTCTCACGGCTGTCGCCGCGGATTACGCAGCCTCCTCGCCGGCGCCCGCCACGCGAGAACCGGTCGCGGTGCGGCTCAACGGTACGCAATACCGCCAGATCATAGCCGACGTGTTCGGCCCCACCATCGAGATCGGCGGGCGTTTTGAGCCGGGCCTGCGCAAGGATGGTTTGTTGGCGGTGGGCTCCGGCCTGGTCACCGTCACCACGACCGGCCTGGGCGAATACGACAAAATGGCCCGGTCTATCGCCGCGCAAGTCACCACCGAACCGCAGCGTTCGGCGTTAATCCCCTGCACGCCGAAAGACGCCAAGAAAGCCGACGCCGCCTGCGCGAAGGAATTCCTAGGTGAGGTGGGCAAGCTGCTCTACCGCCGTCCGCTGTCGCGCGAGGAGTTGAAAGCCCAGATCGACGTTGCCGGCGAATCCGCCGCCACCAATAAGGATTTCTACGCCGGCCTTGGCACCAGTCTGTGGACCATGCTGATCTCGCCGGAATTCCTGTTCCGCCAGGAATTCGCTGAAGCTGACCCCGCCAATAAGGGCGCCTATCGCCTAGATTCTTATTCGCGTGCGGCGCGCCTCAGTTTCTTCCTGTGGAATGCCGCGCCTGATCCGGAACTGCTGGCTGCCGCCGAAAAGGGTGAGCTTAATAAGCCCGAAGGCTTGCAGCGCCAAGTGGACCGCATGGTGGCGTCGCCGCGTCTCGAGGGCGGCGTGCGCGCCTACTTCACGGACATGCTGGGCTACGACAAATTCGAAGGCCTCGCCAAAGATGTCGTGATCTTCCCGAAGTTCAATTTCAAGGTCGCGGCCGAAGCCGAGGAACAGACACTGCGCACCATCGCCGATCATCTGGTAACGCAGCGCGCCGACTACCGCGCCTTGTTCACAACCCCGAAGACCTTTATTTCGCCGATGCTGGCCTCGATCTATAGCGTGCCGGTGGATCCGGACGGCGGCTGGCAGCCCTTTGAATTCCCCAAGGGTGATCCGCGCACCGGTATTCTCGCCCACATCAGCTTCACGGCGTTGCACTCTCACCCGGGCCGCAGTTCGCCGACGCTGCGCGGCAAGGCGCTGCGGGAATTGCTGCTGTGCCAGAAAGTTCCAGATCCGCCGGGCAACGTCGATTTCACCCTGATTGAGGATGCCGAGAACCCGAAATTCAAAACCGCGCGTGAGCGTTTGAAGGCGCATGCCTCCGAAGCCATGTGCGCCGGTTGCCACAAGATCATGGATCCCATCGGCCTGGCGCTGGAGCACTTCGATTCCAGCGGCGGCTACCGCACCTCCGAACACGGCGCGTCCATCGACACCACCGGCGAGCTGGACGGTCAAAAGTTCGCCGACGCCGCCGACCTGGGCCGCGTGGTGAGCAACCATCCCGCCGCGCCCTCATGCCTGGTCACGCGCATGTATTCCTACGGCGTCGGCCGTGCCGTCGAACGCAGCGAACGGGAAATGGTGGCGGAGTTGCAGAAGTCCTTCGCGGCCGAGGGATACCGTGTGCCCGACCTGATGCGCCATATCGCGTTGAGCGATCAGTTCTACCGTGTCGCCAAGCCGAGTGCCGATAAGCCTGTTGACGACAAACTCAAATCCAAAACCGAAGCCAGCGCCCAGCCCGCGACCAGCGTCGCGGCGCGCGAATAGGAGAACCGCCATGATCTATATGCGACCCATGCACCGGCGAAGCGTGCTGCGCGGCATGATGGGTGGCGCCGCCATCTCGGTCGGTCTGCCGATCCTCGACTGTTTTTTGAACACCAACGGCACGGCCTTCGCCGCCACCGGTCAGGCTCTACCGGTGCGCTTCGGTACGTGGTTCTGGGGCTGTGGCCTCAACCCCGGCCGGTGGGAGCCGGACAAGGTTGGCGCCGACTATGACATCAAGCCGGAAATGGCGCCCGTCGCCGGCTTCAAGAATAAACTCAACGTCTATAGTGGTCTTAAGACCTTCCTCGACGGCAAGGCCGTGGGCGTGCACTTCTCGGGCGTCATGGCCTGCACCACCGGCACCGTGCCCAACGGCATGATGCCCAGCAAGGCCTCCATCGACTCCCTGGTGGCTGACGTCATCGGCACGCGCTCGCGCTTCCGCTCCATCGAAGTCGCCTGCGCGGGCATCCCGTCCCACAGTCAAAGTCGCCGCAGCGCCACAGCCATGAATCCGGCGGAAGTCTCGCCTGCGAAGCTCTACACCAGGATCTTCGGACCGGAGTTTACCGATCCGAATGCCGCCGTGTTCAAGCCGGACCCGGCGGTGATGGTGCGCAAGAGCGCCTTGTCGGTGGTCTCTGAAAAGCGCCAAGATCTCATGAAGAAAATTGGCGCCGCCGACCGCCAGCGTCTCGACGAATACTTTACCTCGGTGCGCGAGTTAGAACAGCAATTGGCCTTGCAGCTCGAAAAGCCAGCGCCGATTGAATCTTGTTCCGTGCCCGGTGCCGTGGCCGATAGTGCCGTCGGCAACGAAATTGCCATGGTGCGCGAGAACAATCGCCTGTTCTCCACCCTGCTGGCCCATGCCGTTGCGTGCGATCAGACCCGTGTCGTCAACGTCGCCTTTGCTGACGCTACCTCGTCGCTGCGTCACAAGGGCGGTACGCAGTCGCACCATGAGCACACCCATGAAGAGCCCATCGACGTGAAGCTGGGCTATCAGCCCGAACTCGCTGTGTTCAACACCGAGATCATGGAAGGATTCAATGAATTCCTGACCGCCATGGACGGCATCAAGGAAGGCGACAGCACGTTGTTGGACCGTTCCATCATCTTCGCCTCCACCGATCACGGCTACGCCAAGCTGCACGGCCTTGAAAACATGCCGCTGTTTACGGCGGGTTCGGGCGGCGGGCGTATGAAGACCGGCATCCACGTCGCCGCCAAGGGCCAGCCCGTCACCCGCGTCGGCCTGACCGCCCAGCAGGCCATGGGCGTTCCCGTCAGCAGCTGGGGCACGGAGTCCAATGAGACCTCACGCACCATCACCGAGGTCATGGCGTGATGCGCGCCTTGGCATTGAGCGTCGCGCTGCTCGCTTCGGGCGCGGCTTTTGCGCAGACCGCGGCGCTTCTGCCGCTCGATGACGTGCCGCTGGCTACGCCGCCCGGCGTGACGTTCCAGGAAAAGCCCGGCAAGGGCATGATGGCTCCGGCGACTATGATCCTGGGCGATATGAAGGGCAAAAGCCTTTACACCAGCGAAAAGGACGTCGGCGGTAAGTCGGCCTGCGTGGACGCGTGCGCCAAAACCTGGCCACCGCTCGCCGCGCCCGCCGACGCCAAGGCCTTCGGCGCGTGGAGCATCGTCAGCCGCGCCGACGGCACCAGGCAATGGGCCTATCAGGGCAAGCCGGTTTATACCCATGCGGCCGATGAAAAACCCGGTGACGCCAAAGGGGACAAAGCCGAGGAAAACGCCTGGAACGTGCTGGCCTATGCGCCCGACAAAGGCGTAAAAATGCCGCCGGGCGTGTCGGTGCGCGAACTGGCGGCGGCCAACGGCTGGGTATTCATCAGTGCCGAGGCCAAACCGCTCTACACCACCAACGATGATATAGCCGCCGGCAAGCCGACCTGCGTCAGCGGTGCGTGCGCGCAGGAGTGGCGCCCGTTCTTGGCGTCGCAGCTGTCGCGCCCCGTGGGCGACTTCACCGTCGTGAATCGCAATGACGGTGTTTCGCAATGGGCTTACAAGGGCCGCCCGCTTTATACGTACACAGGGGACCGCGAGCCCGGCGACACCGTCGGCAACGCGCTGGAAGGCAAGTGGCGCACGGCGATGCTGGTGCGCTATGCGATGCCGCCGGACGTATCTGTCTGGCATAACCATTTCGGCGGCAGCAACCTCGTCACCGCCACCGGCATGACGCTCTACACGCGCGGCCGCGGTGTCGGCGGCGTGTCAGGCCACAGCTTGCGCAATGCACCGCGCAGTCCGGCCGGGTTCGGCCGTATGTTCGGCATCTCCACCTGCACCGGCAGCTGCACCCAGACCTGGGTGCCGTTCAAAGCCCCCGCCGACGCCGTGCCCGGCGGCTATTGGGAAACCATCGCCCGCGAGGACGGATCTAAGCAGTGGGTCTACGGCGGCTATCCGCTGTACACCTTCATCGGCGACGTGAAGCCCGGTCAGATGAACGGCGTCGACAGCTACGAATTCATTCAGGACGAAGGCACCTTCAAAACCTTCGGCAGCAACGGCGGCGCGCTGCGCGGCGCCGCGGCGCTCGTGTGGGTCGCGGCTTCGCCGTAAATATCGAGAAGGTCGAAACAAAAAAAAGGGACGGCGTAATCCGTCCCTTTTTCTTTTGGCGGACGGTAAGACCTATTCCGCCGCCGCGGTCGCCGGACGCTGTGCTTCCTGGGTCATCAGCGAGACCAGGATCATGGTGATGAAGGCCACCGGTACGGAGATGATGGCCGGTTGTTCGATCGGCAGGATTGGCGTCGCGTTCTTCAAGACAGCGACCCAGACGCTGGGGCCGATCGTGATGAGGATCAGCGACGACACCAGGCCTGCATATCCGCCCGCCAACGCGCCTTGCGTGGTGAGACGACGCCAGTACATCGACATCACGAGTACCGGGAAGCAGGCGCTGGCGGCAATCGAGTACAGCATGCCGGTGAGGTAGATGATGTTCTGCCCTTCGAAAGCGATGCCCAGCAGAATACTGAGGCCGCCGATGACGAGGCACGAGACGCGGAAGACCGTGGTTTCGGTCTTTTCATTGATCTTTTTGCCTTTAGCGAGGACGCCAACGTAGATGTCGTGCGAGAGGGCCGATGCCGCCGCCACGGTGAGGCCCGATACCACTGCGAGAATGGTGGCGAAGGCTACGGCCGCCACGGCGCCGAACAGCACGTTGCCGCCGAGGAAGGAGGCGAGGTGCAGAGCGACCATGTTGGTGCCGCCGTGTGGCTTGCCGGCGGCGTCCACAAAGTCGGGGTTGCCGGTGATGAAGGCTGTGCCCGCCGCGCCCAGGACCAGGAACACCATCGTATAGGCCAGGCCGATGAAGACCATGCCGATCACCAGCGACTTGCGGGCGGTGTTGGGATTGGGAACGGTGAAGAAGCGCATCAGGATGTGCGGCATGCCCGGGATGCCAAGCGCGATGGCCAAGCTTAGCGAGGCGGCCTGCGCGACCGAGAGATTCAGGCCGCCAGGCTGGAACAGACCTTCGCCCAGCTTATGCACCGAGGCCGCGCGGGAATACAGTTCATCCAAGTTCCAGCCGACATGGGCGAGCGCCAGTATGCTCATGACGGCCAAACCGCTCAGCATGAGGATGGCTTTGATAATCTGCACCCATGTGGTGGCCAGCATGCCGCCGAAGGCGACATAGATCACCATCAGGCTGCCGACGATAATGACGGCATAGGTGTAGGGAATCCCGAACAGAATCTGGATCAGGCCGCCCGCGCCCACCATCTGAATAATCATGTACATCAGAGTGACGGCGAGGGAGCTGAAGGCCGCGAGAATGCGGATCGGTACTGGATTGAGGCGGGCGCAGGCCACGTCGGCGAAGGTGTATTTGCCGAGACGGCGCAGTGGCCCGGCGATGAAGCCCAGCATCAGGGCGAAGCCGGCCATGGCCGGGAAAAAGTACAGGATTGCGTCGTAGCCCGACGTGAAATACATGCCGATACCGCCCAGGAACAGGGCGGCGGACAGCAGATCGCCGGCGATGGCGAGGCCGTTTTGTCCGGCCGTGATGGAGCCGCCGGCGGCATATAGCTGTGCAGCCGAGTTGCTGCGGCGCGCAGCCCAATATGTAATAGCGAGAGTGATCGCGATGACGCCGAAGAACAGGCCGATGGCGACGCCGCTGGGTGAAGACTGCATGTGCTAAATCCCTAGTCTTCAGTGCTTGGCGGTTTCGAAGGTCTCGCCGGTGTCCTTGTCGTCGCGGGCACAGAGCCAGGCAAACAGCAGGGGCACGAAGATGGCAATAACGCCGAAGGGCACACTGAAGGGAATGACGCTGCCGATCTTGGCCTGCATCAGTCCCGGCCAGATGTACCAAAGCGCCTGATAGAGCGCGGCAAAGCCCAGGGCGGCGGCGGCGAAGATGGCGCCCTTCTTATCGACCGGCTGCACATCGAGACGAGGTTTCATGTGGTCACTCCCCAAAACGTCACCGGTTAAGGGGCGAAACCAACGCTTTATGGCCCGCTACCGCGGGTCAACGGCCCCTCCCGCCGTGAGGCAGGAATGAAGCATATCGCCCTGAAGGGGCCAAGCGGGAAATACCGTGTGCAGTGCGGGGAAGGGCTTGAAATTATGGCATTTCGCAACAGTTTGTAACAACGTGGTCCGTGTGAGTTAGCGCTTGCCCGACTGCTCCCATTTCCATGCATCGCGCACTTGGTCGAGCAGTGTTGCGTGTGGCGACCAGCCCAAGGCGTTTTTCACCTTCGAAGCGTTTGCGACGAGGATCGGGGAATCGCCCGCGCGCCGGGGTGCGATCGTGATGGGAATGGGCAGGCCGGTTACCATGCGGGCGGTGTCGATGACCTGACGCACGGAAAAGCCTGTGCCGCACCCGAGATTGAAAATATGCCCGCCGGGATTTGTGTCGAGATACGTCAGCGCGGCGATATGCGCGTCGGCGATGTCACAGACATGAATATAGTCGCGGATGCAGGTGCCATCCGGCGTGGGATAGTCCTCGCCGTACAGTTTTAATGGTTCACCGGTCCCGGCGGCGGCCCGCAAAACATTGGGGATAAGGTGAGTCTCGGGTTCGTGCCACTCGCCGGTTTCGCCGTCGGGATCGGCACCTGCGGCATTGAAGTAGCGCAACACCACCGATGACACCGCGCCATCCTTACCCGCCTCGGCCACAAGCCGCTCCATGGCGAGTTTGGACTCGCCATAGGGATTGATGGGGGCAATGGCGGTGGTTTCGGTGATGGGGTTGTCCGCGGGCAGGCCGTAGACCGCGCAGGTGCCAGACACGATCAGCTTGCCAACGCCATGAGCACGCATGACGGCCAACAGCGCAGCCGTGCCATCGACGTTGGTGCGGAAATAGCGTGCGGGGTGGGATACGGACTCGCTGACCACGGTAAGCGCCGCAAAATGCATCACAGCGGCGGGCTTATAATGCGCCATGACAGCCCGTATGGCGTCGGCGTCGCAGATGTCGCCAATTTCCAGCGGCCCCCATTTCACCAACTCACGGTGGCCGGTATTCAGATTGTCGAAGACGACGGGCTGAAAACCTGCCTGCGCCAAAGCCTTGCAGGCATGGCTGCCGACATAGCCGGCGCCGCCGGTGACGAGGATCGTTTTGGTTGTCATGCAGGACAGGAGCATATCAGGTCTGGGCGCCGCGCGGAAATCATGGTCCTTCACCGTGCCGCCGGCGCCAGAAGGGCCGGTATAAATTAAACAAGTGGTAACCCTACGCTGCGTAGTCTGGGACGACCCATAATTTCCGGTATCGGGCGCGCCGCCATGAAAATCCTAGACCACGAGTCCTGGAAGCAAGAAATCGTCGAAAGCGTCGGCAAGGGTGTTAAGCGCACGATCGGAACGACGTTTTTCCGGGGCGATGGCGCGAACTTTATGCCCTATCAGAAGGAATACGTGGCTGAAGGTTTCTTCGAGACCTACGTCATGAACGGTTTGCTGCCGGATAAAAAGTTCATCAACGCCAGCAAGACCATCACGTCCATCGGAAGCTGCTTCGCGCAAAACGTCACGAAGTACCTGACCGAGAAATCCTTCAAGATGCACAGCTCGGTGGATTCCGAGATCTATATCTCGTTGATGGGCGAAGGCATGGTGAACACCTACGCCATCGCCTCCCAGTTCGAGTGGGCGCTCGACGGACACGTGCCGACGCAAAATCTGTGGCACGGATATAAGGCCGAGGAGTTCGGATACTCGGAAGATATCCGCCGCCGCACCGGCGCGGTCTTTAAACAGAGTAAAGTCTTCATTTTGACTCTGGGTCTATCGGAAGTCTGGTACGACGAACCGACGGGCGGCGTGTTCTGGCGTGCCATCCCGATGAAGCACTACGACCCCGCACGCCATAAATTCAAGGTCGCGACCCAGGCCGAGAACCTGGCGAACCTTAACAAGATTGTGGATATCATTCGTAAGCGCGTGCCGGATGCGGATATCCTGTTCACGCTATCGCCGATCAAGCTGGCGGCGACGTTCCGGCCCATGTCGTGCCTGACCGCCAATCATACGTCGAAGGCCAACCTGAAGTCGGCCCTGGATCAGCTTTTGCAGGACCGCAGCACGGACAAGCGCTTGCACTATTTTCCGTCCTACGAAATCATCACCGAGCTTTTCCCGCACCCCTATAAATTCGATAATCGGCATATCCACACAAACATCATCGATTTCATGATGTTGCTGTTCGACCACTTCTATATCGACCCGCCCAGCATCACGGCCGAGGAGCTGCGCAACTTGTTCGTCGAGACGCGTTGGCAGAATTGCTTCGATAGCGCGTCGCTGTTTCTCCAGTTCGGATTGGACAAGACCGTGGATTCGTTGCGCGCCGAACGCGAACAGAATGCGAAGCGACCATGAAGATCGGCGTTGTTTCAGGTTTCTACCCGGGCCGACGGTTCAATTCGCACGTCAACCATGCGGCTTACTGCCGGACCCACGGATACTATTATATCGATGCCAGTCAGCCGGGCCAGGACACGCGGCGTTTCTTTCGCAAGATTGAAGTTATTGACCAATATCTCGATCTATTCGACTGGCTGTATTGGATCGACGATGACGCCTACTTCACCGACTTCAGCAAGCCGCTGCATAGCTTCCTCGACCTCTTGAACGGCGAGCAGATGCTGATCTGCGCCAGCCCTTCGACCAAAAAAATCTTCACCAAATTTTCTTCGGGCCAGTTCTTCCTGCGCAACGGGCCGGAAGCGAAAGAATTTTTACGCGCCGCGAAGAAAGTCGATCTGGAATATGTTAAGAACCAGTTTTGGCGGGAAGATCTGGGCTTCTTTTCCAATGGCGATCAGGACGCCTTCGTGTATTTGACCGAAGCCCACCCGCTGTTCCGGGAGAATTTCATTAAGATCATAGACCATAACCACTTCAATAACCGCGACTTCGAGTTCGTCGCCCGTCCGGAAGAACATTTTCTCGTGCACTTCACGGGCAAAACCAAAATTCAGGCTAAACATGACTTTTGCGCGCGGCTTGGCATTAATAAATACATCGTTCCCAACGCGGTGCTGGCCAACATGCACGTCATTGAAGGCGACGACGGGGCCTGATGCATGCCGGCTTCCGACGTTCCTGCATTTTACTTCCGCAAAGTCTATAACTTCGACGATCTGAAGATCGACGGTTTGCCGCGCGGCGCGGCGGAATACTTCTTCAATCCTGCCATCTATCGGACCCAATCGGGCACCACACAATTCCTGGCGCGCTATGTCGGCGATGGGCGGCGCGAGCTATTTTGCTTGCCGCTGGACCGCGATTTGAACTTCGTCGGTAAAACCGCCGCTAGCTTCTCGGGCACTTTGCGCAAGTTTCTGCCCCAGGTGACGTGGTTTGCCGATCCACGGCATTTCACCTTTCGGGGCAAGGACTACATCACCTTCAACAACGGCCAGAACCCGTTGCCAAATGATATCTACCTCGCCGAAGTCGATTGGGCGGGCCTGCCGGTAAAGGTTTATACGCTGGCCAAGGAAGACGGGCGTCAGCCCATCGAGAAGAATTGGGGCTTTTTTGAATCCGAAGGCCACCTGTATTGCGTCTATTCGATCCAGCCATTTACCGTTCTCGCGTGTGAATTTCATGGCGACAGAGTGCTGTGCCGGACGGTCTATGAAAACCACTGGGCCTCGCGCGATTATGAAGATCGTTACGGAGACCTGCACGGCGGGCCGTCGCCCATCAAGATCGGAGAGGACTTTCACTTCATTGTGCAGAGCCGCTTTCCCAAGGATCATGATCGTGTCTACTACGCCTCGATCCTGAGCTTCGAGAGCACCGCGCCGTTCCGGCCAAAGGCGTTCTCGTACCAACCGCTGATGCCCTTGACGCCCGACGAGTTGAAAATCCAACCGGCCCAGACACTTAACAAATTCCTGAGATCGTGCATCTATCCCGGCGGCTTCTTCTGGGACGAGAGCGCCCAGGGCCTGGTGATGTCCTACGGCATCAATGATTTCGCGTCCGGTGTGCGCTGTTACGCCCAGGATGCGCTGTTCCCGCGACTGACGCCCATCAAGAGTATCGAGCGCCGCCACGTCACGCCGGCGCTGACAGCAGGTCAGGATACGACGGACACGCAAACGCGCGGCATGATGCGGACCTTTTTCTGGAATGCGCGCAAAGCGCTGAAGAATCCGTTCCGCTACGGCAACGTCGGGGACCAATTGGAAGAACACCTAATTTCCCGAATTTATAAAGCCGCTCCGATTCATGACGACACGCGCGGCGCGCGCCTGCTGGGCGTCGGCTCGATCTCGCACCGCATGCTCGCGGGCGATACGCTGTGGGGCACGGGGTTTCGCAATCAGCCGCCCGCCATTACGGCGGCTGATGCCGCGACCATTGACGTGCGCGCCACGCGCGGCCCGTTGACGCTGGAATATCTGAAGAAATACGGCGTCGACGTTAGCAAGG
Organism: Rhodospirillaceae bacterium; assembly: GCA_019752235.1. GTDB lineage: Bacteria > Pseudomonadota > Alphaproteobacteria > Rhodospirillales > Rhodospirillaceae > SHVO01. The sequence goes on along the minus strand of JAIEMI010000156.1, from coordinate 8,204 downwards.
TGACGCATTTCTTCGACCCGGGCCTTCTGATCGGCGATATCTTCGGGGAGGAACTGGCAGCGGTGCGTGCGCAGGCTGAGGCGTCAGGCAAGATCGGAAGTCACAGCTTGGCCTTTGTCCCGCACCACCATGATCGCGCGGCGTTCCGCGCCGCCTATGGCGCACTGGGCGTGCCAATTATTGACGTGGACGCGAGCCTGTTGGATTTCTGCGCGGCGCTGCTGTCGGCCAACCTGATCGTGGCCAGCTCGCTGCACGGCATTATTCTAGCCGAAGCGCTGGGCGTGCCGGCGGTGATGCATAAACCGATGATGGGTGAGCAGATCGAGAAGTTCTTTGACTACTACTATGGGACCGACCGGATGACGTTTCCGGTGGTGGAGTCCTTCGAACACCTGATCTCCGTGGAGCCGCCGGAGTTGCCGAAGCTGAATATCCCCGCTTGGCTGGCGACACGCCCATCGCCGGAAGATCTGGCGGCGCGCAATATACTGATCTCGGCTTAACCGTTACGCTTTGGCGACCAGCATTGTGCCGACGATGCTTACGGCCCGCTCCAGTCGCTCCATGAATACCTGTTCCTGGCCGTCGTAGGCCGAGGCCGGCTTGTCGAGCAGGTTGCGGCGAATGTTGTCGAAGACGACATCGACTTTGAGCGCCAGAAGATCCTGAACCTGGGCGAAAGCCTGAGGCGGCAGATCGATTTTCATGACCTTGAAAAGGCCCTGAAGCGCCGGCACTTGGGCGCCGTTACGCGCGATGACGTCGGCGGCATCGTCGCAAATAATCCTCAGCACGCCATGCAGGTGTTTAACGTGATTCACCTGTGACAGTCCGCCCGGGCGATAAACCGTGCCGGGCCCGCCGGAATAGAGCCAGTGCCTGGCCTTTTCGGTAAGGCGAATTTTAAAGCCCCAGTCCTCGTAGATGGAAATGTCTTCGCGGTAGCCGCCGGCGGCGAAAAAGAGGTCTTTGGCCATCAGCATGTCCCGCGGCAGGGACGCGCGGCGTGACACCATGGCCGCCAGCGCGTCACGGCCGCTGAGGCCCGCGAACCAAAGGCAGTCCCAATATTCCTCGGGCCCGAGCTTTAACGTATCGCTGAAAGCCACGGTATCCGTACGTCCGCCTAAAGCTGCCGCTTCGCGCTCGATCTTCGTGGGGTGGAACTCGTCGTCCCCATCCAGTTGCGAAATGAAGGCTTGGGCGGTATCGCGGAGCGCGGCGTTGCGATTGGCCGAGACGCCGACGTTGCGTTCGCGGGCGATAACGCGTACGCGGCTGTCGGCTGCCGCGAGGGCGTGCAGCAACGCCTGGCTGCCGTCGGTGGAACCGTCATCGGCGACGACCACTTCCGCCACCGGGTAGGATTGGCGCAGGACGCTGTCGACGGCACGCTTGATGGTGGCGGCGTTGTTGTAACTCGTCACGACGACGCTGATGGGAATAAGGCCGGTCGTGGGCGCTGGCACGGCTGACGCCAATGTGAGGCGTTGCACCTCGGCGATGCGTAGGCGGTTGAGATTGGCGCTGTCGCGGAGCGCACGGTTGAAGCTGAACAGTTCGCTTTCCAGTTTCACGGGGGACCAGCCGAGGCCGCGTTCGTCGCGGGTGCTCGTGCGCGGTGTGGCCGCGGCGTATTTGCGTAAGATTTTGTCGCCATCGATGGGCGAGAGTTTCGCCAGCGGCGCGGTGATTGCCAGGTACTGCTCGAAGAGCGGCTTAATGGCTTCGACTTCGTCGACGGTCAGCGTCGGCGCGCCTTTGGTGACGCGGCCGACGGGCGCGGCGGTCGCGTTGTCGTAGGCAGGTTTGTATGTCGCGCCGACGTGGTCGCAAATGATCTTGGTATAGGCCTCGCGGTTGGCGGCCCAATCTTCGTAAACGATGACCTTATAATTCGGCTTGCCGACAGCGTGCGTGACGGCGGCGAGGTTCATGAAATGCGCCCACAGCGCAGCGCGGTAGGCGGCCGGCAGTTCATGCTCGGCCGGCAGGTCGACGCCGAAGAGGCGCTTCACATCGCGGCAGAAGCGCGGGTAATCGTTTTTGTGGAACTCGGCGCCGAAGAACGAGAATTTGGTGATGACCGAATTCACCACGTCAAAGGGATTGCGCAACGTGATGATGAAGCGGCCGTCGGGATACAATTGGTCGAGGTAGCCCAGGCGCCCGTTGGCGCGGATGAACTTCGCCAGCAAAGGCCGCGCGGTGTGCGTTTTGAGATAAGCGGGGAGGCCGTCTAACGTGGGATCTTGCTGCTCTGAGCCCGCAAACAGCGGCAGCTTGGTGTGATAGAAAATGCCCTCTTCACTCAGGGCGTCTTTGTTGCCGAATTGCGCCTCGCGCGCGGCGTCCCGGGGATAGTGGCCGATGGCGGCGCTGTCCCAGACAAAGGGCTCGTAGAGGCAATCAAATTCGCCGCCGTAATGATCGACGTAAATATCGAGCAGCAATTTGTGGATAATGGTGGTTCCCGAGCGGCCCACCGCCGAGATAATGGACTTGGCGGGGCCTTTGGAACCGGTCATCGGCGCACCGACGGAGAGAAGGCCGCGCCCACATCAAATCCGATGACGGAGATAATGCAGGCGCGGATCATCGCGGAGAGTCTTAATTGATCGAACAGGTCGCTTCTGCGCTGGTCAGCGCGTAACCGGCCTCATCGACATTCAGCTTTTCGACGACGCCGTTATTGACGATCATCGAGAAACGCTTGCCGCGCGAACCGAGGCCGAACTTGCTGCCGTCCAGTTCCAGACCCAGCGCTTTGGTGTATTCACCGTTGCCGTCGGCCAGCATGAGGATCTTGTCGCCTACGCCCTTATCCTTGCCCCAGGCTTCCATCACGAAGGCGTCGTTGACGGCCATACAGGCAATGGTGTCGACGCCTTGCGCCTTCACCTTGTCGTAGTTTTTGAGATAGCTGGGCAGATGCTGGTTGGAGCACGTCGGCGTGAATGCGCCGGGCACCGAGAACAGCACCACTTTCTTGCCTTTGAAAATCTCGTCGGTGGAAAGGTCTTTGATTCCGTCCGCGGTTTTCACCTTGAAGGAGCCTGCGGGCAGCTTGTCGCCTTGTTTAATGGTCATCGTGTCCTCGTGATTAAAGTGTGCGTACCAAATGATTTTCCGCCGCTGGGGTACGGCCTTGGTAAGGCGGCTAAGGTAAGGACTTAGCGCCGATTTTCCAAATGATTTACAGAAGAATATAGCTGCGAATCGTGGTGACCAGGGCTGGCTAGTTCGCGTAGGACCGTAGCATGACATAGTGGTCGCCCTTGAACTCGGCGAAATAGGAGCGCACCTCCGGGTGTTTCACGGGTTCTCCGGATTCGTCCGCCAGCAGGTTCTGCTGCGACACATAAGCGACATAGTGGGTTTGCGCGTTCTCGGCCAGCAGATGATAAAACGGCTGGTCCTTGCGGGGGCGTTTTTCCTCCGGAATCGCCAACCACCATTCTTCGGTGTTGGCGAATTCAGGGTCGACGTCGAAAATCACGCCGCGGAATGGAAACGAGCGGTGTTTGACCACCTGTCCGATTTTGAATTTTGCGTTTCTGAGTTCCATGACCATTTTTATCCCTCTACAGGGATTTCGTGCGCGGCGGCGGAATGGGCAGGATAAGAATCCCCCGGCTAAAGGTCCAGGGCTGCAACCTAAATCACTGATTTATAACATCTTTATTTTGACCCGGGGCAGCGTGAAGAGAGCTTGTAACCCCCCGGGCGTCGTAAAACCATTAAGTGCGCCACCCGGTACGCATGCACGCATGGAGTTAGGAAGGGGTCTGGGATAGAGTCGGTTCGGGGACTCGCGGGGGTACGGATGGCTGTCCGGGCCAATCCCAATTTGAAGCAGCGCACATTGATGGTGGCCGGAGCGGCCATCGTCATCATTGCGGTCATGGTCACCGTGCAAGTCTGGCAGACCTACAACACGACCGTCGCCGCGGCCCGCCGCGACGTGCAGCAATTCAGTCAAATTCTCGAAGCCAACACCGAGAACACGTTCGAAGCGGCCGAGGTCATTATCGACCACGCCATCGAGGAGATCCTCGATGGTAATGACGTGGTGCGAGCGCGGTCCGAGATCGCGCAGCGTTTTGTCAGCCTCGGCGACAAGTGGAGGGTGGTCCACTCAATAGGCTTCCTTACCGCCGACGGCACAATGGCGCAGGCCGTCATTCGCGAGCCCGATGGGCGGCTGCACACGGTCGCCAAATTACCTGATGTACGCGGCCAGCCCTTGTTCGAGGTTCACGTCAAAGCACGCGAACGCGGCGAGCGCATGCTGTACGTGGCGCGCCCTGGCCGCGACATGGTGTCGAGTGCGTGGGTGCTGACAATCAGTAAAGCGATTTACGACAAAGAGAATATTTTTCGCGGCGTGTGTCTGGTGACGGTGACGCTCGACACGTTCACGCGCGCTTTTGGCGGCTCGGTGCCAACCCGCTATACGTCTATCGAGTTGTTCAGGCGCGACGGCGCGCCGCTGGCGAGTACAACGCCCGATCGCAAACGCGAACTTTCAGATGTCGAGAAGCGGGTCTTTGGAGAAATGGTGCCGGCCGCTCCGGCGGGGGTTTACCGCGTCAACGGCGAAAATAGCGATCAACTGCTGTCGTATCGCGTGTTGAAAAGGTATCCCGCGGTCGTCGTCATTAAAGCGAACTGGTCGCAAGTGATCGACCGCTGGAGCCAATCCAGCCAGGTGCTGGTCGCTTCAGCGCTCATCGGCATCCTGGTCATCATAGGGCTGACGTTGTGGCTCATACGGCGCATCGGCGCCGAGCAGGCAACGCAGCGGGCTTTGGCGGCGAGTGAAAACAGTTTGAGCGAGTCCCAGCGGCTTTCCGGCATCGGCTATTTCGAGCGCGCCGTGAATTCACAGATACCGGTTTGGTCCCCTCTGATGTACCAAATTCATGGTGTGACTCCGGAAACATTCGCACCGGATCGCGCGGGATTCAGCCGCATGGTCATCCCGGAGGACCAGGACAAGCTGATGGAAGCCTGGCGCGCGGTGGATAGCAGCAAGGTCAAAGACGATGTTGAATGCCGTATCCGGACACCGGACGGAGATATCCGCCATATCCGGTATGCCTGGCGGATTTTCGATAACGAAGACGGCAGGCCCTCCCGCATTTTCGGCGTGGCGCAAGACGTTACGGCTATCCGCAACGCCGAAAGCATTATTCGCGAGGACGCGGAGCGTCTGCACGACATTGTCGAGTGCTCAAGCGATTATATATGGGAACTGGATACGCTAGGCGTTATCCGGCTGTTCAGCGGGAATAACATGGGCGGCGCTTGGGTGGGACATCCGCTTGTGCTTGCCGACCATATTCCATTACATGATGATGGCGACCGCTTCGAAATGCGAAACGCTGTCGCCAAGCGCGATAAATTCCGCAGCTTGCTGATCCCGACACTCAATGAAACCGGCGAAACACGCTGGCTGCGTGTCAGCGGTAATCCGCGTTTCGACGCCAAAGGCAATTATTTGGGATATCGCGGCGCGGGTACTGACGTCACCGAGCTCCGTGCCCGCAGTCAGCAGGACGAAGCCAGCCGCAAGGCCGAAGCGCTCGGGCGGCTCGCTAGCGGCCTTGCGCATGAAATCAACAACCTGCTGCAGCCGATCATGATCTACGCGAATTTTGGCGCGGCGCAGAACGATGCCGCGGCCAACGTCCGGCAGTATTTTCAGCGCATCAGCCGCGCGGCGGAACGCTCGATGCTGATTGTGCGGAACGTCCTAGCTTTTGCGCGCCAAAGTCCACCCCGCCGCGAGAATGTGCAAGTTATCGACGTTGTGCACGAAACCGTCGATTTTATGGACGGCACGCTGGCTCCGGGCACTCTGCTTGAAATTCGCGACAATGCCGGTGATCTCGCTGTGCGTGTCGACCGGACAGGGCTGGGGCAAGTGCTTGTCAACTTGCTGACCAATGCCGCCGAAGCTGTGCCGACCGGCGGACCAGTTCCTGGGCGCATCGGCATTGCTATTGGGGCGACGCATCTCATGGGCACGACCGCCGCAACCTTGCGCCTCGCACCGGGGGTGTACTGCTGCCTGGAGATTGAAGACAATGGTCCGGGCATTCCCCCGCACCAGATTGACCAGGTTTTCGACCCGTTCTTCACGACCAAACCGCAGGGCAAAGGCACCGGGCTCGGTCTGTCGGTTGTCTCGGGTCTTGCGAAGAGCTGGGGCGGGACCGTGACGGTCGACAGCGTGCCGGGGCTCAAAACCAGCTTTAAGGTTTATCTCCCTATCGCCGAAAGGCAGCTGCAGGCGGCGCAATAATCCGAAACGCGGTCGTCTGAATATTTTCGGTCGTCTGAATATTTTCTTCCTTTGAAGGCCCTGATAGGGTGCCCATACCCTGGGTTGATTCGGAGTGCCGTCATGTTGGAAACGTTGCCTGGAAGCGGCGGCAATCTTGTTTGTTTTCGCGCAGTCGGCACACTCACAGAAGAGGACTATGCCGACGTTTTTATCCCCACCATGACCGACGTGCTGACGCAGTTCCCCACGTTCCGCCTCTATGCCGACTTAAGCCGCCTTCTGGGTTGGGACGAGAATTCGAGTTGGGAAACAGGCGCGGTCCTTAAATCCAACCTGCACAAGTTCGAACGTGCCGCCATCGTCGGCGGTCCGTCGTGGGCGGGCCTGGCGCTGGTTTTGCGCGACAGCCTGCCGCCCGACGCTTATGAGTTCTACACGGATGGGAACCAAAAACGCGCCTTGACGTGGGTAAGTGCGTGACTTCCGCTGTCACATCGCGTTGATGTCGGCATGGCCACCGCCCTTCCTCCTGATCCTTTCACTTTTCTCAAGAGCCTGTACGAGACGGCTGTAGCGTCGGTCCAGGCCGATGTCTGCCTGGCACCCCATCTTCCTTCGCCCCCGACCGGTCGTCTCATTGTTGTCGGTGCGGGCAAAGCCGCCGCCGCCATGGCCGCGGTTGTAGAGGAGTGTTACCCGCACCGCCTAGAAGGGCTGGTGATCGTTCCTGACGGCTATAGCGCAAAAATCGAAAATCCGCGCGTCACTGTCATCGAGGCATCGCATCCGGTGCCTGACGTGCGCGGCGAAGCCGCCGCTGCAAAAATCCTGAGCCTTGTACAAAGCGCGGGTCCGAGTGACATGGTGCTGGCGCTGATCTCCGGCGGCGCGTCGGCGCTGATGGCTTTGCCGGCTCCAGGGGTAACGTTGGACGACAAACGCGCCATCACCGCTGCGCTGCTGCGAAGCGGGGCCGACATCACCCAAATAAATTGTGTGCGCAAGCACCTTTCTGCGATTAAAGGCGGTCACCTTGCCGCCGCCGCCGCGCCAGCGCCGGTGTTCAATCTCATCATATCCGACGTGATTGGCGACGACCCTGCCGTGGTCGCATCTGGCCCTTGCGTACCAGACCCGACAACGTGCGCCGATGCTTTGGCTGTGCTCGACAAATATAGCGTGGCGGTGCCCACCGCTATTCGCACGGCTTTGACTGCGGGCGATTTTGAAACGCCCAAGGAAAATGACGGCGATGTGACAACGCGCATCATCGCGCGGCCGAGCGATGCCTTGGCCGCTGCCGCGGCAGCGGCACGGCGCGAAGGCCTCGCCGTGCTCAATCTCGGAGACCGCCTCGACGGCGATGCGCGTGCCGGCGCAGCCGCACAGGCGGCATTAGTGCGTGCGGTACAAGCCGGCACGGGGCCGGTCCAAGCACCGTGCGTAATCCTGTCGGGCGGCGAATATGTCGTGACCGTCAAAGGTGCCGGACGCGGCGGGCCCAATACCGAATTTGCTCTTGCTCTAGCGGCCGAACTTGAAGGCAGCGCCGGGGTCTGGGGACTGGCGGCGGACACGGATGGACGGGATGGCGCCGCCGGCGCCGCCGGGGCGTTGATCGGACCGGACACCTTGCGGCGCGTGCGGACGGCGGGTTGGGACATCCGTGCAGTGCTGGCGGGGAACGATTCGGCAGGGGTTTTCGCATCCCTGGGCGATTTGCTGGACCCGGGCCCCACATATACGAATGTCAACGATTTTAGGGCGATTCTGGTGGGGCCAGCCTAAAGGGCAGGCTTTTGAATCTGAGGTTGCATGGCCTATACTGGTCCACGACCCGGACGCACCATGAGAAAGCCATGAGTGACACCGATAAAACTGAATCTGGCAAGAAAGCCGAGATCCTGGT